>JBOFFB010000394.1:0-3610 GCA_051648385.1 Allobosea sp. | reverse complement strand
AACGCATGAATTGCGCGGCAAAACGAGACGTGAAGCCACGCTCGCCGCTGCGGAAATCCTCGACCATGCGGATGAAACCCGCCAGATGATCGCCTGCCCGCGCAGCAAGCTCCACATCCGGCACGACCGGTTTCTCCTGCATCGCGTTCGCTCCGGGCTTCAGCGCCAGATAGAGCGCGCTGCCGACGTCGGCTGGAGCGAAGGACGGCCGACCTGCCTCGCCAGCGACCGGGTTGAACGGCGCCAATGGCGCAAGTGCTGCCTCCAGCAACAATTGAGGCGCAAGGCCGGTCTTGATCTGCTTTTGGGTGGGAATGCTGCCAGTCTTGAAATCGAGGATGACCAGATCGCCATCGACGCGCTCTTCAATGCGGTCAGCGCGTGCCGTCAACGTGATTTCGGTGCCGTCAGTGAGGCGCAGCGCGTGCCTGATGCGCATCTCGGCACCAATCCGGATGATGCCGACACGACGGGCGCTTTCCCATTGCACGATCCTGGGAGCAAGCATGACAAAGCGCGGCCACCAGAAAGCGGCGACATCCGGCTCGTGCATCAGATGGCGAAAGACGGCGCGGCCCTCATCGAGCAGCACGTTCAAGGGCTCAGGCGGAAGCGCCACGGGCCAGGCATGGGCAAAACGCTCCAGCACCGAGTGCATCAGCTGTCCGCGGTCTGATGCGCCCAGCGGCATCTCTTGCGGCTCCAGTGGTGTCAGGTCGAGAATCCGCCTCGCGAAGATGGCGTATGGGTCACGGTAGAGGGTTTCTGCCTCCGTCACGCTGAACTTCGTTGGTTGCTGGCGGGCTGGCGGCATGGGTTTTGGGCGATCACAAGCCTTGATGCTGGCGGGCTGATCAATCCGGCTGGCCAATGCCGCAAACACGGCCCCACGCCGGTGCGCCGCGGCCCAGGTGGCTGGAGGCACAATGGCCTTCAACCTTTGCCAGAAGCGCGATGGCAAGGACTGCACCCCGGATGCTTTCACGGAGCGGGACAACACGACTTCGGGAGCGGTGAAGGCTTGTATGAAATCATGGGCGCTCTGGCCGATGCGCCGCTCGGGCGAGGACAAGCCAAGTTCGGCCCGCATGGCGCGGTTGAGAAACGGGTCCGTCCGGGTCTGTGGTGGCCAACTGCCCTCGTTCAACCCGCCGAGAATGACCAGGTCTGCTGCCATCAGGCGGGCTTCCAATGGCCCGAGCAGCGTGACGCGTGGGTGCTGTCGACCCTTGAGACGCACCACGCGTTCAGCCATCACTGTCCGGCAGACGCGCGCAAGGTCATCGCAACCTCCCGAAGCACCGGCGAGGCCTGCTTCGAGATCATCAATCAGTATGCCCAGCGCTTCACCGTCCTTGTCTGCGAACAGCGGCACACGGCCATCCGCATCGGTCGCGAGGACCACGAGCGCCTGCCTGACAAGCGTGACGCAAGCGCCGAGGTCGAGCTCGGTGGCTTGCCCGGCACCAGGATTTGGAAGCAAGGTAAGCACTGGCAGCAAGGCAACCTCAAGCCTGCTGACGAGCTCGGTTGCGCCTGCGACATCTGCGACCGTGAGGCGCTGGCGCGGGCGGGGCGCCCGGGGATTGGCGATGCGGTCCGGCATGCCCGCCACTGCCGCTTTCAGTCTCGCGAAACCGCTTACAGCCTGCACGCCCCGCAAGGCACCGATCTCAAGGGCCTGCCGAGCGGCGGCTCGCAGGCCCGGTTCCATGCCCAGATGTAGCGCTGGATGCCGCGCCAGCTCCAGGAGGTCCCGCGCAGCGGCACCTGAGCGCAACACGTCGAGCACGAGGAGCAGCGCATGACCGGCGCTGGTTCGCCCGAGTGGACGACCTGCAGAATCATCAAGCATGATGCCCCACCGCTGAAGCTCGATCGCCACCCGCTCGGCAAGCCCCCGGTCAGGTGTGACCAGCGCGATCTGGCGGGCAGGATCGGCAAGCTTTTGCCGGATCAGGAGCGCGATCGACAGCGCCTCACCACGTTCGTCCGGTGCCTCGATCAGGTCGACGGAACTGAAGGCGCATTCTGCCTCATCGGCGCTCAGGCGCTCGTAGAGGGTGCGCCATGCGGCGGTCGTGTCGGCAGGGCGGAGCGCTTCATGCGCCAGGGTACGCCGCAACCCACGCGCACTATCGGGCGTTGCCTCTTTCAACTCGCAGACACTGGCACGGTCCGTCTGCATCGCTGTCAGCAGGTGCGAAAGCTGGGCTTGCGGATGCGAGGCACCACGGTCCGGTGACGCTGTAGCCACGTCATCCGCCTCTTTCAGTGTCAGATCGAGGTCAGGCAGAACAACCGCACCATGAGGCAACTGCGCCACAATCCTCATCAGGCCAGCGGTGGCAGGCATCGAACCGGTCGAACCGGCCACGATGACAGGCCCGGCGTGCAGGCCAAGGTCGAGCCGACTTGCCTGACCGGCGATCAGGCCATTGCGCCATGTGACCGGGTCGCAGACGCCCAGATCAGCCAGAATCAGCGGCCAGGTCTCGCCCAGAATGGCGAGAAAACGCGCCGTCAGCTGCCACAATTCGTCAAAACGCGCCGCATCAAGCCCCAGAAGCCGTTCATAGGGAATGTTTTCCGCCTGCATGGCATCAAGGATCGCGGCCAGATCACCCGCCAACGCAAAGGCGCTGCCAAGTGAGGAGGCCCCAAGCGAGCCACCTTGGTAGCTCCCCGAGGCAGCCTCTCCCACCATGGCGCGGTCCCTGGCCGCACTCGCCTGCCGGATCTGGATCGCCAGCAGCAGTTGCCGCGCCAGCGGATTGATCGGCAATATCTGGTTTGCCTCGACCGCTTCGCCTGGCACGGCGTCAAGCACGTCGTTCATGTCCGCCTCGCCCGGATCACCGAGCGGCACCAGCCTCGGCAGGATCAGCGCCTTGAGCCCACTGGCCTGGAGCAGGACCGAGGCAAATGCCCGTGCGGCGCGCCTTGTCGGCAGATACACGGTCAGGCGCGCGAACCCGGCGGGGTTCTTGAGGCTGATGCCGAGGCCTAGCCTGTCGTGCAGGACCGCATCCGCCAGCACGTCGAGAAAATTCTGGCCTGCAGGAATGCTGTGGACGTTTGGTACGCGCCTGCGCTGGAAACCAGGCGGGTTGGAGCCGGTCACGCGCGCTCAACCTGCATAGGCGGCGAAGCGGGCCTCGGCCTCCGGGATCGCCTCGGGTGTGCCGACATGCAGCCATTCGCCGTGCATGACATGCCCATGCAGCCGCCCTGTAGCGATCAACCTGTCGAACAGGATGTTGAGGCTCCAGCGGCCAGCAGGGGCATCGGCCAGCAGTTCAGGTTTTATGATGGCCACGCCTGCATAGATGTGCGGGACCTGCTCGCCTGCCTTGCGCCGCGCGAGACCGCCATCAGCAGCAATATGAAAATCGCCGGCGCCATCATAGCCCATCGAATGGGCGACATCGGCCAGCATCAGCAGCATGTCCATGCGCTCGGGAGCCCATGCCTCGGCCATGGCTGCAAGATTGGAGGTGTCTCCCTCGACCCAGAGCGAATCCGAATTGAGATGAAAGAACGGGTCGGCACCGAGCAGCGGCAACGCCTTGGTCACGCCGCCGCCGGTCTCCAGCAACTCGGCACGCTC
>JBOFFB010000393.1:0-3021 GCA_051648385.1 Allobosea sp. | reverse complement strand
GGCGAGATGTCGAGCACCTTGCCTTTCAGTCCGCCATAGACCGAGAAATCATAGGCCGAAACCTTGATGATGGCGGGAAGGCCCGGCCAGACTTCGGCACGGTCCTGAGGCGACAGCCTGGCCTCGATGATCACGGTGGCATCGAGCGGCACCAGTTGCACCAGCGGCTCGCCGGATTTCACCACACCACCGATCGTGTCGATGAACAGCTTGTTGACGATGCCCGCCATCGGCGCAACCACCTCGGTTCGGCGGCTCCGATCGGTCATGGCTGAGATGGCCTCGCGCAGCTTGGCTATCTGCACGCCGGTCTCGCGCTGGTCCTTTTCGGCATCGGCCCTGAAACGCAACGTCACTTCTTCGGCACGGCGCGACAACTCGTTCACGGCTGATTCGAGGCGGGGGATATCATGCACGAGGCTCGCCAGACGGGCATCGATCTGCTGCAGGCTGCGCTCATTGTCGAGAAGCTCGTTGTTGGACACCGCTCCGATCCGCGTCAGCCTGCGCACGCTCTCGAGCCGCTGCGCGACAAGATCTTTCTCGCGCAAGGAGCTTGTCCGCCGTGTCCGCATTTCCGCCAGCTCAAGCACCTTCTGCTTGTGTTGTTCCTCGACCACCTGCAACTGCGCCCGCAATCCGTCCTGGCGAGCGCGGTAGAGCGACGTTTCCTGAACCGCGATCTGCGGCAGGAACTTGGCCAACTCCGCCGATGGCGAGAAGCCGGGTTGACCAAGGGACTCGGCTTCGAGGCGCGCCGCCTGCAGTTGCTTGGCTTTCAGTTCAAGTTCATTCTGCTGCAACTCCGCACGCGAAAAGCTGTTGTTGACACGGATGAGGGGTGCACCGGCCGACACGCGCTGACCCTCGCGCACGAGAATCTCGGAGACGATGCCGCCTTCCAGATGCTGGATGATCTGGTTGCGCGTTTGCGGAACGACCCGGCCGGTCCCGCGAGTCACCTTGTCGAGTGTTGTCAGCGCCGACCAGCCGATCAACAGCACCACACCTGTCGCGACAGCAAAGATCAGGTTGCGCTGGCCGCGCACAGCAATCGCATCACAGCGGCGCGGAAAACTGAAATGACGCTGCTGCCCGGCAGGTGAGGATTGCGTGGGCGCGGGCTGCGCGGGAGTGCGAAACAAGGGCATATCGGGCCTGTCAACTGCTGTGAAGTTTAGCCTGACAGGCAAAGATTTACGGTCTGTTAAGCATAAACCAGCGACATCTGAGGCGCACATCGCGCACGCAGGGCCAGCGCTGATGCGTGGGGCACCATGACGTTGAGCCAGCAGCCATCCGGGTTAGTGAATGATCGCGTACAACCGCCGGGAGGCGCGCGCGGCATGCTTGCCAGTCTGCAAGACCGCATCACGCGTCAGCATGACGCCGACGACAGTATCCTGGTCACATCCAGCGATATTGGCAATGTGACCGACAATCTCGCAATTCTTGCCGAGTTGTGGAACCTTGTTCCCAGAGGTCACGCGGCCACACTGCGCGCTGGTGGCAATTCAACGCAGGGCCTCGGCCCGGCCTCAATCCAGCGCGAGGCCGAGCGCCTCGGATTGGCAGTCAGCTTCCGGCAGGCCAAGGCGACAGGTCTGACCTCCGCGGACATGCCTTGCATCGTGCTGATAAAAGACGGCGGCAGCCGGTTGCTGATGAGTTCACACAAAACCGGCTTCACGGTGCAGCACGGCGACAGCCAGCATGACATGTCGGCACCAGAACTGGCTGCGATCGCGAGCGGAACCATCCTGACAGTGAGGCCAGCCACGGCAGGGCAAGCCCGCAGCGACACTGATGCGTCGTCGCCGGTTGCAACTGAGCTGATGTCCCCCGCCAAGGCGGCAACTGCACTTGTCGCGACCATATCGGCTGCGCTGCGGAGCCAGCGTTCGCTTCTCGTCCAACTCATCGTCGCGTCCGTCATCATAAACCTGTTCAGCATGCTCCTTCCGCTATTTTCGATGGCGGTGTTCGACCGCGTCATCCCCCATGCGGCCATGGAAACCTTGTGGGCTCTGGCACTTGGAATCGGCGTGGCCCTGATTCTGGAGTTTGCCCTTCGGCAGGCGCGGTTGCGCCTGTTCGATGCTACCACCCAATCCATCGCGCAGGATTTGCAAGGTCGCGTCATGGGCAGGTTGCTTGGCGCGCGTACGCAGGATCTGCCACGCGGTTCGGGCGCCGCCGTGCAGCCCATGCAAGAGCTCGAACAGATGGCGCAGCTTGCCCCCCAGCTGGTTATTGGCCTGTTTGTCGACCTGCCGTTCTTCGTCATTCTGGTTTGCCTGATCACCTACATTGCAGGACCCATCGCGTTCGCGCCCATCATCGGTGCGCTGATCCTGTTGGCGATGCATGTCGTGACCCATCGGCTGGCACTTGGCGCAGTCAATGAGCACAGCGGCTTCCAGCAGCGTCAGCACCAACTGGTGATCGACAGCGTCAGCGGACAGGAGCGCATCAAGGTCACCGGCGTTGGCGACCATGTCCTGGCCCGATGGGATGTGGCAGCAGACGCAGCAGGCTATGCAGCGCATCAGACGCGTTACTGGCACGGGCTCGCAGCACAGGCCGGAGCTATATTGGTGCAAGCCGTGATGGTCGTCACCCTTGTCATCGGGGTCTATCGCATCGACGCAGCGTTGATGACGATCGGGGCCCTGTCCGCTTCGATCCTGCTGGTCAACCGCGCGATGATGCCAATCAGCGTTGCAACCAGCCTCATTTTCCGTGCCCTGCAACTCTTGCAGACGGCAACTCCGATTGCGGCCATCATGAATGCCCCCCTCGAGACAGGCGGAGACCAGCGCCATCTCCACGCGAACAGCATCAAAGGCCAGATCAACGCCACTGGCCTGACCTTCAGCTATCCGGGCGAACAGCGCCAGAGCCTCAGGAACATCTCGCTCTCGATACAGCCCGGAGAGAAGGTCGGTATCATTGGCAAGGCTGGCTGTGGCAAGTCGACCCTGTTGCGTCTACTGCTTCGTCTTTATGAGGCTGAAACGG
>JBOFFB010000392.1:0-1597 GCA_051648385.1 Allobosea sp. | reverse complement strand
GCCTTTCTGAATGCAAAAGCCCCGCTCGATGAGCGGGGCTTTTTTATGGCGGGTCGGGCTGGTTTTTCTGGCTGACCGGTCGGGTGTCCAGCCCGACCGGCGACGGGGATCGTCATCCCCGCCCCTTCATCATCCTGCCCGATGCAGGCTTACCCGCCAACGGCGATACGCTTCATGTCCTTCATGTAGCCGCGCAGTACCTGACCGATCGCTTCGATGGGGTGGTTGCGAGTCGCCTCGTTGGCCGCCAGCAACGCCAGGTTGTCGACGCTCTGCCCTTCCGCCTTGCTGGCACCCAGATCGCCCGCTTTCAGGGTCGGCATGAAGTGCTCACGCAGCAAGGGCACGGCGGCGTTGGCGAACAGGTAGTTGCCGTACTCGGCGGTGTCGGAGATGACCACGTTCATCTCGTACAGACGCTTGCGGGCGACTGTGTTGGCGATCAGCGGCAGCTCGTGCAGGGATTCGTAGTAGGCGGACTCCTCGTAGATGCCGGAAGCCACCATGGTCTCGAACGCCAGCTCGACACCCGCCTTGACCATGGCCACCATCACAACGCCATTGTCGAAATACTCCTGCTCGGCAATCTTGCCCGCGAACGCCGGGGCGTTTTCGAAGGCGGACTTGCCGGTCTCTTCGCGCCAGCCGAACAGTTTGGCATCGTCTTCGGCCCAGTCGGCCATCATGCCGCGAGAGAACTCACCGGCGATGATGTCATCCATGTGCTTCTCGAACAGCGGGCGCATCAGGGTGCGCAGTTGCTCGGAGAGCTCGAAGGCGCGCAGCTTGGCCGGGTTGGAGAGCCTGTCCATCATCAGGCTGATGCCGCCCTGCTTCAGGGCTTCGGTGATGGTCTCCCAGCCGAACTGGATCAGCTTGCCGGCATAGGCCGGGTCTGTCCCTTCGGCAACCAGCTTGTCGTAGCAGAGCAGGGAACCGGCCTGCAGCATGCCGCAGAGGATGGTCTGCTCGCCCATCAGGTCAGATTTCACTTCCGCCACGAAGGAGGATTCCAGTACGCCGGCACGGTCGCCACCGGTGGCAGAAGCCCACGCCTTGGCAATGGCCATGCCTTCACCCTGGGGATCGTTCTCCGGGTGGACGGCGAGCAGGGTCGGTACACCGAAACCGCGCTTGTACTCTTCACGCACCTCGGTACCCGGGCACTTGGGCGCGACCATGACGACCGTGATGTCGGCGCGGATCTGCTGACCCTCTTCCACCACGTTGAAGCCGTGGGAGTAGCCCAGGGCGGCGCCTTGCTTCATCAGCGGCATCACGGTTTTCACCACATCGGAGTGCTGCTTGTCCGGGGTCAGGTTCAGCACCAGATCGGCGCTCGGGATCAGCTCTTCATAGGTGCCGACCGCGAAGCCGTTGTCGGTGGCCTTCTGCCAGGAGGCACGCTTCTCGGTGATGGCGGCCTTGCGCAGGGCATAGGAGATATCCAGCCCGGAATCGCGCATGTTCAGACCCTGGTTCAGACCCTGGGCACCACAGCCCACAATCACCACCTTCTTGCCCTTCAGCACGTCGCAACCGTCGGCGAATTCCGCCCGCTGCATGAAACGACACTTGCCCAGCTGGGCCAACTGCT
>JBOFFB010000391.1:0-4594 GCA_051648385.1 Allobosea sp. | reverse complement strand
TGTTCGGGTTCCGACTGCGCAGCCCGGACACGTGGTACATGATCACGGCAGGCGCGCTGCTGATCGGCGTCATCCTTGCGCTCAACCTGATCGAAAGCCCCACAGGGCGGGCCATGCGCGCCATCCATGACAGCGAGATTGCGGCCCGGGTCGTCGGTGTCGATGTCGCGGCCTGCAAGCTCAGGATCTTCGTCGTCTCAGCGATCTATACGTCGTTCGCGGGTTCGCTGATGGCGCTGCTCAATGGTCACATCACACCCGATGGCACGGCGGGTTTCCTGCGCTCGGTCGAACTCGTCACCATGGTTGTGCTCGGCGGCCTCGGCTCCGTCTTCGGTGCGATTGCCGGGGCCGCCATGCTGGTTATCCTGCCGCAGGCGCTGACGGTGTTCCATGACTACGAGCATCTGATGCTCGGCCTGATCATCATGGCGAGCATGATCTTTTTGCCGCGCGGGGTTGTTCCCAGCCTTGGCGCGCTCCTGAAGCGGAGGCCGTCATGAGCGCACCGCTGCTGGAGGTTAAGGGCCTGTCGATTGCCTTCGGCGGCCTCAAAGCCGTCGACGATGTCTCGTTATCGGTCGATGCCGGCACCATCCATTCGGTGATCGGGCCCAATGGCGCCGGCAAAACCACGCTGTTCAACCTGATCGCCGGCCAATACCTGCCGACGGCTGGCCGCGTCACGCTGGCGGGCGAGGAGATCACAGGCCTCGTGCCCGAGAAGCTGGCGCGGCGTGGGCTATCGCGCTCGTTCCAGAACCTGCAGATTTTCTTTCGCATGAGCGCGGTCGAGAACGTCATGGTTGGCCGCCATCGCCATGAGAAAACCGGCCTGCTCAGCCATTTGCTGGCGCTTCCCGCCGCTTCCCGCGAGAACGCTGCCTCGCGCAAGGAGGCGCTGAAGCTGCTCGATCTGGTTGGCCTCGTCGATCTGGCTGACCGCGAGGCCGGGCAGTTGTCGTATGGCGCGCTGAAGCGACTCGAGATTGCCCGCGCGCTCGCTACCGGCCCGCGCATCCTGTTGCTCGATGAGCCCGCCGCAGGCTGCAACGCGGTCGAGACCGAGGAGGTCGACCACGTCATCCACAATGTCGCCAAGCTTGGCGTCGCGGTGCTGCTGGTCGAGCATGACATGCGGCTGGTGATGCGCATTTCGGACGAGGTCACGGTTCTGGATCGCGGCAAGCTGCTGGTCTCTGGCAAGCCTGACGAGGTGCGCCGCGATCCGCGCGTCATCACCGCCTATCTCGGCACCTTCGGTACGGAGGAGGCCACCCGTGCCTGAAACTCCATTGCTTGACGTCAAAGCCCTGCGCTCGTCCTATGGCCGCATCGAGGTGCTGCACGGGCTCGATCTCAGCGTCGGGAAAGGTGCCATCGTCTGCCTGATCGGCGGCAACGGAGCTGGCAAGACCACGCTGCTGCGTGCCATTTCCGGCGTGCAGCCGGTCAGCGCCGGGCAGGTGATGTTCGAGGGCGAGGATATCACCAGGTTGCCAGCGGAACTGCGGGTCAAGCGCGGCATCGCCCAGGTGCCGGAAGGGCGGCAGATTTTCGGTGGCCTCACCGTCGAGGACAATCTCAATCTCGGCGGCTGGCTGCATGGCGGCGGCAGCGCGCCAGAACGCGCCCGCATCTACGAGATGTTCCCGATCCTTGGCGACAAGCGAAATCTCCAGGCTGGTGGGCTTTCGGGCGGACAGCAGCAGATGCTGGCGATCGGCCGCGCGCTGATGAGCCGCCCGCGCCTGCTCCTGCTCGATGAGCCAAGCATGGGGCTGGCTCCCGTGCTGGTCGAACAGGTCTTCGGCGTCATCGAAAGCCTGCGTGCTGATGGTATCACCATCCTGCTGGTCGAGCAGAATGCCGCCGCTGCCTTGGCCAAGGCTGATTTTGGCTATGTGATCGAGACGGGCCACATCGCCCATTCCGGCGCATCGCGTGACCTGATCGGTGATCCGAAGCTGCGCGAAGCCTATCTGGGAATTTGAGAGCATTGAGCACAAAGTGGGTACCGGTTTTGTGAGGACGCAATGCGCCAATTTATTGTGAATTGAGGAGCGGTTCATGACCATCACGAGGCTGCAATCTTTCGCCGAAGGGCACTGGCACGACGGCAAGGGCGATGCCGTGCTGATCGCATCTGCCATCGATGGCGAGGCGGTGGCCGAAACCACCAGCACCGGCCTAGACATGGCCAGCATGCTGCGTTTCGCCCGCGACCGTGGCGGCGCTGCCTTGCGCAAGCTCACCTTTCACCAGCGCGCCAATCTCCTGAAAGCGTTGGCGCAGGCGCTGACGGTCCGCAAGGAGGAGCTTTACGCGCTGTCCTCGCTGACAGGTGCGACACGGGCCGATAGCTGGATCGACATCGACGGTGGCATCGGCACGCTGTTCGTCTTCGCCTCGAAGGGCAAGCGCGAGCTGCCCAATGAAACGTTTCTGATCGACGGCGCGGTCGAGGGCCTGTCCAAGACGGGCAGCTTCGTCGGCCAGCACATACATGTGCCGCGCGAGGGCGTGGCGATGCAGGTCAACGCCTTCAACTTCCCGGTCTGGGGCATGCTGGAAAAGCTCGCTCCTGCCATTCTCGGTGGCATGCCGGTGATCGCCAAGCCCGCAACCGCCACCGCCTATGTGGCCGAGCGCTGTGCCCGCATCATCGTCGAAAGCGGCGTTCTGCCAGACGGCGCGTTCCAGTTCATCGCCGGTTCGGTGGGTGACCTGTTCAACCATCTGACCGGGCAGGACATGGTCGGCTTCACCGGCTCGCTGGCAACTTCGACCATGATCATCTCGCACCCGGTGATCGTGGCCAATGCCGTGCATGTCACCGCCGAGCGCGACAGCCTGAATTGCTCGATCCTCGGCCCCGATGCCGAGCCCGGCACGCCCGATTTCGATCTCTTCATCAAGGAGGTCGCCCGCGAGATGACAGTGAAGGCGGGCCAGAAGTGCACCGCCATCCGCCGCATCATCGTGCCGCAGAACCGGCAGGAGGCCGTGTCGGCTGCGTTGGCCAAGCGATTAGCCAGCACGAGTGTCGGCGATCCCCGCCTTGAGACCACGCGTATGGGCCCGCTGGCCTCGCAGGCGCAGCGCAGCGATGTGCGGGCGCAAGTGGAGCGCCTGAGGCACGAATGCGACATCGTCTTTGGTGATCCTGAGACTGTTGCAGTGCAGGGCGCAGATGCGGTGCGCGGGGCCTTTATATCGCCGATGCTGCTCAGCGCGCGCAGCCCCGGTGACGCGCTGCGCCCGCATGACACGGAAGCCTTCGGCCCGGTGGCGACGCTGCTGGCCTACCGCGATCTTGATGACGCTGTAGTGATGGCGTGCAAGGGCGAGGGCAGTCTTGTCGGCTCGCTCGTCACCGCTAGCCCCGACGTGGCGCGGCGGATCGTGTTCGGCGCGGGCGCCTATCATGGCCGCCTGCTGGTGCTGAACAGCGATTGCGCGGCCGAGTCCACCGGCCATGGCTCGCCCATGCCGCACCTGGTGCATGGCGGGCCGGGCCGGGCGGGCGGCGGCGAGGAGCTTGGCGGCATCCGCGCCGTTCTGCACCACATGCAGCGCGTCGCCATCCAGGGTTCGCCAGCCATGCTGACTGCGCTGACGCGTTCTTACGTCAAAGGCGCGCCCGAGCCTGCAACGCCTGTCCATCCGTTCCGCCTTGTCTTCGAGGATCTTGTACCCGGCCAGAGTTTCCATTCGCCGGAACGCATCATCACGTTGGCCGATATCGAGCATTTCGCCGATTTCACCGGCGACAATTTCTATGCCCATATGGATGCGGAAGCGGTGAAGGGTCACCCGTTCTTCCCCGGGCGTGTTGCTCATGGCTACTTGCTGCTGGCATTCGCCGCAGGCCTGTTCGTCGAACCCGCGCGCGGGCCGGTGCTCGCCAACTACGGCCTCGACAACCTGCGCTTTTTGAAACCCGTGACGCCCGGCGAAGCCATCCGTGTCAGGCTCACGGTCAAGTCGAAATCACCGCGCAACGAAGCCTATGGCGAGGTGCGCTGGGATGTGGAAATCACCACGGGCACCGGCGAAACCGCTGCCACCTATGAGCTTTTGACCATGAACTCCTACCGCGACGCTGTCAGCCAGAGTGCCGCCTGATGACAACAGAGGATCGATCATGACCCGCGCCTATCTCGTAGACGGCACCCGTACGCCGATTGGCCGCTACGGTGGCGTGCTAGCCTCGGTGCGCCCCGATGACATGGCGGCTCATGTCGTTCGCGCGCTGATGGCGCGTTATCCGGCGGCTGTGTCCGAAGCGCTCGACGAAGTCATCCTCGGCTGCGCCAACCAGGCCGGCGATGACAACCGCAACGTGGGCCGCATGGCAGGCTTGCTCGCTGGCTTGCCGGTCGAGGTGCCAGGCACCACGGTCAACCGCCTGTGCGGCTCAGGTCTGGAGGCGGTGGGCCTCGCCGCCCGCGCCATCAGGTGCGGCGAAGCGGACCTGATCATCGCGGGCGGTGTGGAGAGCATGACGCGCGCGCCGTTGGTGATGGGCAAGGCCCATGAGGCGTTCCAACGCTCGGCGGAAATCTTCGACACCACCATCGGCTGGCGCTTC
>JBOFFB010000390.1:0-2666 GCA_051648385.1 Allobosea sp. | reverse complement strand
TCCGGCGCTCGAGCATCGTCATCTTGGCGAAGCGGTGATCTTGATCGTTGCCATATGCGGCAGCGGGCACGTCATAACTACGCTTGCGTGCTGCGAACGAAAAGACGAACCCGCAAAGCCCCAGCAAAGAGCCGCCAATCAGTATTTTCAGAATTGTGCTGTCAGCCACATCTGGGAAGACGGTCGCCACGGTGAGGATGATCGAGAGCAACACAAGGGACCAGATTATTGCTCCGGTGAATACATTGAGCTTAGGACCGTTGGACCAGGGGCCGACAACCGCCTTGTCGTTGCAAAGGAGGAGCAGGAAGACCGTGGCACTTGGTAGCAGCACGCCAGCGAGAGCCTGCACGGCACTGACAAAGAGGCCCAGCAGCGCATCACTTGCGAAGGCAACAAGGCCTGCGGCAATGAATATGAGAATCCCGTAAGCAACGTAGAATCCGATGGCATCCGTGACTTTGCGATGCAATGAGTGCCTCACCCTGAGGACGTCGGCGATCGCATAAGACGTCGAGAGCGAGACGGCTGCTGCGCCGATGAGGCAAGCATCCAAAAGAGCGATTGCAAAAATCGTCGCCGAATATGGACCCACATATTTGTCCAGCGCCGTAAGCACCGCACCTGTATCCGTGAAATTGCCGAATTCCGGCCGTCCGGCAAACAATGCGGCACAGAACGCCATCATGGCAACGGCGCCGATTACTACCAGGAGGATCCCGAGGCAAAGATCGACTTTCTCGTAGCCGTTGAAGGCGGGCGTGATCCGCTTATCGACAACATAGCTTTGTTGGAAAAAGAGCTGCCAAGGTGCGACGGTCGTGCCAACGATGCCAATGACAAGCAGCATGACTGCCGCCATGTCGGAGTGAGCGGGCCATTGCGGCACGAGCAGTCCATGGGCGATCTCACCGATTGGTGGATGGATGGCGAGGAGCACAGGTATTAGCAACAGACTGCCAAAGACCAAAACCATCGCGAAGCGTTCAAACCGCTTGAAACTTCCGGTGCTGACGGCGGCCACTATGAGCACCGCCGCGACAATCAGTCCCGGAACTCTTGGCAAACCAAAATATTGGAGTGCGAATACGATGCCGATGAACTCGGTTACAATGGTTAGTCCGTTGAGAAGAACTAGGTCTATAAGGCTGAAGGCACCCCAGAACTTTCCGAAACGTTCGAATATCAGTCGTGCATGGCCAACGCCCGTCACAGCACCTAGCCGTGACACCATCTCCTGATTCACGTAAATCACCGGGATCAAGAGCATCAACGTCCACAGCAGAGAGGTGCCGTAGTTCTGACCTGCCTGCGTATAGGTTCCAAAAGCGCCGGCATCATTGTCGCCGACCATGACAATCAGTCCCGGGCCGACGATTGCCATCAAGGTCGCCAGCCTAGCCCGCCAAGTCTTTCGTACACCGGTGTCGTGCTGCCGGATGGTGCCGAACGCGCCGTGGATGTCGCCAATATGCGCGCTATCCAGGACAGCGGGCGCGCTTGAGGCCAATTCGATTTGTTCAAGCGATGTCGCAGAGGTATCGGACATTTCAAACTCCGTTGAGTTTTGCTCGTTTTTGGGTGAATTCACTGGATCAGAGCGAAGCGGTTGTTGGCTGGCCCCGCTGCGGCGGATGCTTTGCGACTGGGCAAGCTCCAGCCGTGTTGGGCGGAATGGCGAGCACGGCGAGCCCGACGTTGATTGCCCGTTGGACGAGATCGGCGGTGTGGCGCCCCCCTGGGAAAGCCACGACAAAGTCGGGTCGGCTGTCTGTCAGCATGAAATCGCTGCGCAGCCCTTCGGCCTTCTTGCCGTAAAACTCCCAATTTGGCGGGTAACGCACCACAGCGATCCCATGGCGACGCGCCCACGCCTCAGCGATGATGCCGACGCCTGCAATGCTGCCGTGGACCACAACGCTGATTGGCTTTCGCCAATGCAGTGCAGTTAGTTCGTGATGCACCATCTCGGCGTCCTCGAAGTGACGTCCTCCACAGACTAGGAGGCGCATGGCCGTGTCCTTTCGGGCTGCTCTTCGGGACACGGTGCTGGTGCGCGCGAGTTGGCGGTGATGCAGGGCGCAGGTACGCGATTTCCTTCCGAGCTGTCGTTGACCGGGGCGGGATCAGTCGTTCCCCGACGCGGCTTAGGAAGCTTTTCGGCAATGCCCATGCTTTCCACGCGGCGCCGCATCTCGGCCCAGACTTCGCTGGGTTCAATATTGAGTGCGTGCCACAGAACGACCAAGTGATAGAGAAGATCGGCACTTTCGCTGACCGTCTTTTGGGTCCGCTTCCTCACCGCCTCGAGAGCGACCTCGGCAGCCTCCTCGACAACCTTCTGCGAGATCTTCCGCAATCCGGCATTCATCAGCTCTGCCGTGCGAGCATGCTCCGTCAATGTCACATCATTCAGCGCGTTGTAGAGCTGCTCTAAATCGTTGGCGAAGATAGTATTCGCGCAAGTCGTATTAGTGCCTGCGGGGCGCGCAGGCAGCAAAGCCACCACTGCATTCATTAGTTAATCCCTTCGTTTGAACTTTGCTGCCAACAGCAGCGCTACGCTGCGCACGGCATTGCCGTGTGTCGCTATGATCAATCGTCAGGATTCTTCAGAGTGGCGGATGTCTCCAATTGCCAGCCCCCAATCAGCCGGCCATCGGATT
>JBOFFB010000389.1:0-20722 GCA_051648385.1 Allobosea sp. | reverse complement strand
ACCACCTGAGGCGTACAACCATGACCGTGATCCTCGACGGAAAAGCGCTTGCCGCGACCATGCGGGCTGCACTCGCGGTGGATGTTGCAACCTTCAAGGCGCAGCACGGGCGAGCGCCAGGGCTGGCCGTGATGCTGGTCGGCGACGACCCGGCCAGCCAGATCTATGTCGGCTCCAAGGTCAAACAGACTGCCGAGATCGGCATGGTATCGACCGAACACCGCCTGCCTGCCGACACCGACGAGGCAACTCTGCTGGCAATGGTTGATGCTCTGAATGCTGATGCCGCTGTGGATGGCATTCTCGTGCAGTTGCCGCTGCCAGCCCAGATTGATGCCGCCAAGGTTCTGACCCGCATCGACCCTGCCAAGGATGTGGATGGCTTCCATCCCGTCAATGCCGGCAAACTCGCAATCGGCGAAGCCGGCCTCGTGCCCTGCACGCCACTTGGCTCGATGGCGCTTGCGAAGCTGGCGCAAGCGAACCTCTCGGGTTTGCATGCGGTGATCATTGGCCGCTCCAACATCGTCGGCAAACCGGTCGCGCAGTTGCTGCTTCAGGAGAATTGTACCGTTACGATAGCACACTCTAAGACACGCGATCTGGCGGCGCTTTGCCGCTCGGCGGATATTCTGGTGGCGGCCATAGGCCGACCCCATTTCGTCACTGCTGATTTCGTCAAGCCAGGCGCCATCGTGATCGATGTCGGAATCAACCGGCTGGCCAGCCAGGATGGCAAGGGCAAGCTCGTGGGTGATGTTGATTTTGCACAGGTGGCACCGCTCGCCTCCGCCATCACACCAGTGCCGGGCGGGGTCGGGCCGATGACCATCGCTTTTCTTTTGTCGAATACATTGCGGGCCGCGAGCCTGCGTTTACAGGCCACCTGAAACGACCGAAAACAGGCATTGCGAAATAATTCGCACAATCGCCTGTTGAAAAATCGACGTTCCCGATTCGGACTCTTGTCGACGAGTCACGGCATCTTGTATGTCCGTGTCTGTAGGCCACGACATCTCGTGCGACACATCACAACAGGATCGGCTTCAGCGCCGACGGCTCCCGTATTGCGCGGTTGCCGAACCCGCAGGGATTCTGGTGTGAGGCGCGCGGTTCGGGACCTGCCCGGAAAGTTCCGGTGACAAGGCGGCGGAAGGATACAAGATCGATGTCAGATGTGAGCACGTGGACTGAAGATCGCGTCGAGATCCTCAAGAAGCTCTGGAATGACGGACTGAGCGCAAGCCAGATCGCCGGGGAGCTTGGCGGCGTGACGCGCAACGCCGTTATCGGCAAGGTGCACCGGCTCGGGTTGTCGGGCCGCGCCAAGTCGCCATCCTCCAGTGGAAGCGCTGCCCGCCCGCGCAAGCCTGCGGCACCGCGTACGACCACAGGCTTCAACGCTGGCAATCACACCCGTGGCAACACGGTGCTCGCACCAATGATGCGTGTGCTGCCGGAAGCTCGCCCCGAGCCGAAACCGGAGTTGCTCGATCCGGATGTCGTTGTGCCGTTCTCCGAACGCGTCACCATCATGGAGCTCAAGGAACACATGTGCCGCTGGCCAATGGGTGATCCAACGCATTCGGATTTCCGTTTTTGTGGTCTCAAGACCGATACCGGAATTCCCTATTGCGGATATCATTGCCGCATCGCCTACCAGCCTGCCGGTGAGCGCAGGCGCGAGCAGGAACGCCGGGCCCAGCGCGGTTGAAAACACCTGCTGAAAGAAAAATTAAAGGGCACCTCGCTGGTGCCCTTTTTGTTTTGTCATGCAGGGGCGTTCTGTTCAGGCCCGCGCGAACTTCTCGTCGAGCGAATAGCCGGCGCCGCGCACGGTCCTGATCGGGTCGCGGCCATCGCCGCCGGACAGCGCCTTGCGCAGGCGGCCGACATGCACATCGACCGTGCGTTCATCGATTTCCGCATCGCGTCCCCAGACAGCGTCGAGCAACTGGCCGCGCGTATACACCCGGCCAGGTTTCTCCATGAAGAACTCAAGCAGGCGGAATTCGGTCGGTCCCAGATGCAGCTCGCCGCCCGAACGCCAGACACGGCGCGTATTGCGGTCGAGCTTGATGTCGCCCGCACCAAGCTCGTCAGCGATGCGTTCGGGATTGACACGGCGGAGCAGTGCCCTCACCCGTGCCAGCAGTTCAGGTACCGAAAACGGCTTGACCACATAGTCGTCAGCGCCGGTCGACAGCCCACGTACCCGCTCGGTCTCCTCGCCGCGGGCGGTCAGCATGATCACAGGCAGGCTTTCTGTCTCGCGCCGTTGCCGCAAGCGACGACATAGCTCGATGCCGGACAAGCCTGGCAGCATCCAGTCGAGCAGCACAAGGTCGGGCTTTTCTTCGTGCAGCCTGAGTTCGGCCTCGTCACCGCGGGCGCAGACCTGGACCCGGTAACCTTCGGCCTCCAGATTGTAGCGAAGCAGGAGGCTCAGCGGCTCCTCGTCCTCGACAATCATGATGCTTGCTGACATGTGATGCTCACTCCGCCACGGCGTCGGCGGGCGATTCACCCTTTGGCCGGTCGGTCGGCAGGACCTGGCCGGTGACGAGATAGTGCACCGTCTCGGCGATGTTAGTGGTGTGATCGCCGAGACGCTCGATGTTCTTGGCGCAGAACAGCAGATGCGTGCAGAAGGTGATGTTGCGCGGATCTTCCATCATGTAGGTCAGGAGCTCACGGAACAGCGCATTCTCCAGCGCATCGATTTGTCCGTCGCGGGTCCAGACATCGAGTGCGGTCTTCTCATTTGACTGGGCATAGGCATCGAGCACGTCCTTGAGTTGGGCCTGGGCAAGCCTGCTGAGCGCCTCGATGCCACCCATGGCCTTGCCGCTCAGCATATGGCCCTGCATTTTCAACGCACGCTTGGCGATGTTCTTGGCCAGATCGCCAATGCGCTCGAGATCGTTGGCGATGCGAATCGAAGCCATGACCTCGCGCAGGTCGTTGGCGACCGGTTGCCGCTTCATCAGCATCAGAACGGCGTTATCTTCGATCTTGCGCTGCAACTCGTCGAGGCGCGAGTCGGTGGCAATGACTTGCTGTGCCCGCTTGGCATCTTCTCTCATCAAGGCTGTGGTGGCGTCGGTCAGCATGCGCTCGCCAAGCCCGCCCATTTCAGCCACGAGGCGGCGCAGCTTGTCGAGTTCCTGGTCGTAGGCTCGGGAAATATGATCGGACATGGGCTTGGCCTTTGTTGAGATTGCGACAGACGGCAGGCAGGCGGTTAGCCGAAGCGGCCCGTCACATAGTCCAGCGTGCGTTTTTCTTTCGGGTTCATGAAGACCTCAGTCGTCGGTCCGAATTCGATCAGTTCGCCGAGATACATGAACGCGGTATACTGCGAGATGCGAGCAGCCTGCTGCATGTTGTGGGTGACGATGACGATCGAGAAATCAGCGCGCAATTCTTCGATCAGTTCTTCGATCTTGCCGGTGGAAATCGGGTCGAGCGCCGAGGTCGGCTCATCGAACAGGATCACGTCCGGCTGCTGGGCGATGGTGCGGGCAATGCACATGCGCTGCTGCTGGCCACCGGACAGCCCCATGCCTGACTGCTTGAGCTTGTCCTTGACCTCATCCCACAGTGCCGCCTTGCGCAGCGCCTGCTCGACACGGTCATCAAGCTCCGACTTGGAGAGCTTCTCGTAAAGCCGCATGCCGAAGGCGCAGTTGTCATAGATCGACATCGGAAACGGTGTCGGCTTCTGGAAGACCATGCCGATGCGGGCGCGCAACTCGTTGATGTCAACATTGTTGGAGATGATGTTGCGTCCGTCGAGCATGACCTCGCCAGTCGCACGCTGCTCTGGATAAAGGCTGTAGATGCGGTTGAACACGCGCAGCAATGTGGACTTGCCGCAGCCGGACGGGCCGATCATGGCGGTCACCTGCCGGTCGAAGAAGTTCATGTTCACGTTCTTGAGCGCGTGGAAGTTGCCATAGTAGAAATCGAGGTCCTTGACCCCAATGCACACCTTGGCATCCCTGTTGGGCGCGGCGGCCGATGGGGCGTCCTGAACAGTCATCTGGGACATGGATTCTAGCCTTTCGTATCGTCGTTCAGGTGGCCAAACGGCCGGATCATTTGCGGTTGAGAAGAGCGCGGGCACCGATCGACAAGGCCAGGATCGCGCCCGTGATCAGCAGAGCCCCAGCCCAAGCCAGTTGCTGCCAGTTCTCGTAAGGTGCCGAGGCAAAGGCGTAGATGGTGACGGGAAGGTTCGAAACGCCGCCTGTCAGGTTCCAGTTGAACCAGAATGAGTTGTTGAGTGCGGTGAACAGAAGCGGAGCAGTCTCGCCGGCAATGCGCGCCAGAGCCAGCAGGATGCCTGTGACGATGCCAGCTTTTGCAGCGCGCCATGAGATCTGGCGAATGACGATGGAAGGTGGTGCGCCAAGCGCCGAGCCCGCTTCGCGCAGTCCGTTCGGCACAAGACGCAGCATGTCCTCCGTGGTGCGCACGATCACGGGCAGCGCGATGATGGCAAGCGCAACACTGCCGGCCCAGCCGGAGTAGCCTTGAAACGGCATCACGAGAATGATGTAGACGAACAAGCCGATCAGAATCGATGGAGCCGACAAGAGGATGTCGTTCACGAAGCGTACGAGGTCTGCGAGCTTTGAACCCTTGCCGTATTCCGCAAGATAGGTGCCGGCCATGACACCAATCGGGGTCGCAATCGCGATTCCGAGAAATGTCAGGACAATCGATCCAACAATGGCATTCAGCAGACCGCCGCCGGCCGAGCCAGGCCCAGGAGTAATCTTGGTGAAGAGGTCAAGGCTGATGCCCTGCCCGCCTTTCCAGATCAACATGCCAAGGATCCAGAACAGCACGAACACTGCAAGGATGGTCGAGCCGGCTGCAAAGATGCGCAGTACCTTGTCGCTGACACGGCGCGACTGACGTACGCGGCCCCATTTGATGTCGCTGGATTTGATAGTGGTGTCGGACATGATGCGGCGCTCCGATCAATATTGCTTGACGCGGGAGACGAGAATGCGGGCGATGACCAGCACAACGAAAGTGACGAAGAACAGAACGCAGCCAAGGCCGATCAGCGCATTCATCTGCATGCCGAGCGCTTCGTTGAATTCGCTCGCAATGCGCGAGGCTATCGTCGAGCCCGGATCCATGATCGAGGACGACAGGCGGTTGGCGTTACCAATCACGAAAGTAACAGCCATCGTTTCGCCAAGTGCGCGACCGAGGCCGAGCATGACTGCACCTACGATCGACACACCGGCTTGCGGCAAAAGAACATGGCGAACGACCTCCCAGGTTGTGCAGCCGATACCGTAAGCACTCTCGCGCAAAACTGTCGGGATCTGATCCAACATGTCGCGGGTGAGCGAGGCGATGAAGGGCACGATCATGAAAGCAAGGATGATACCGGCGCTGAGGATGCCGAGACCGGACGGCGAGCGCGCGTACAGGATGGTGCCGACGATCGGCATTCCCTCGACCACCTGGCTGACCGGAACCTGAAAGTAGGCCGCAAACAGCGGCACGAAGACGAACAATCCCCACATGCCGTAGATGATGCTGGGCACGGCAGCGAGCAATTCAACGGCGGTGCCAACCGGACCCTTGAACCACGCAGGCGCAAGCTGGGTCAGATAAATCGCTGTTCCAATGGAAAGCGGCACGCCGATAATCATGGCTATCAAGGCGGTGGTGAGCGTTCCCACGATGGCGGGCAGGCCACCGTACTTGTCGTTCATCGTGTCCCACTGGGTTCCTGTCAGGAAGCTGAGACCGAATTCACGAAAAGCGGGCCAGCCGCCGTAAATCATCGAGGCCATGATCCCGGCGAGCAGCACCAGCACGGTGATGGCGGCCGCTTTGCTGAGAGCCGCAAAGATCGGGTCAAAACCGAACGGATTGGCCTTGCGCGTGACTTTCGTCGCGTTCTGGTAGGTGCGCTCGTACACGGCAACCATGATGAAACTCCGGACGGGTAGGGCCGCAAGAAGACAAAAACGGAGCGGCTTTCAAGGAAGCCGCCCCGTGAGTTACGAGCAATCAGAAGATTGGCTTGCCGGCTGGATCAGTCATACCCTTCCAGGACGCGCGAACCTTCTGCTTCACAGCATCGGGAAGTGGCACATACTCAAGATCGAGCGCGAGTTTGTCGCCGTTGGTGAAGGCCCAATCGAAGAATTTCAGGGCTGCAGTGGACTTGGCTGCGTCGACCGGCTTTGCATACATCAGGATGAAAGTAGCCGATACGATCGGCCAGGCATTCGGAAATGGCTGGTCATTCAACGTGATACCCATGCCGGGCATCGAGTCCCACTGCGCTTCGGCAGCAGCTGCCTGGAATGTCTTGTCGTCCGGCACTGGGAAGTTGCCAGCCTTGTTCTGCACAAGCGCATAAGCCAGGTTGTTCACCTTGGCATAGGCATACTCGACATAGCCGATCGAATTGTTGATCTGCTTGACTGTGCCTGACACGCCTTCGTTGCCACGACCGCCGACGCCGACTGGCCATTGGACAGAGGTGTTCGCGCCGACTTTGCCCTTCCAATCTGCCGAGACAAAGCTCAGATACTCAGTCCAGACGTACGTCGTGCCTGAACCGTCCGAACGATAAACCACATTGATGGTTGCGTCCGGCAGCGTCACGCCGGGGTTGAGCGCGACGATCTTCGGATCGTTCCACTTCTTGATATTGCCCATGTAGATGTCGGCAAGCATCGGGCCGGTCATCTTCAATCCGCGCTGGCCAATGCCAGCCACATTGATGGCCGGAACCAGTCCGCCCATGACAGCCGGAAACTGGATCATGCCGTCGCGGGTCAATTCTTCGCCCTTGACCGGTGCGTCGGTTGCGCCGAAATCGACGGTCTTGGCGCGGATCTGGCGGATGCCGCCGCCTGAGCCGATGGACTGGTAGTTGAGGCCGATGCCGGTCGCGGCCTTGTAGGCTTCAGCCCACTTGGCGTAGATCGGAAAGGGGAATGTCGCGCCGGCACCGGTGATGTCGGCTGCTTGGGCGGAAGTGCCTGCGGCAGCCACGGTCATGGCTGCAAACGCTGAGGCAATTACAAAATTGCGCATTGGAGGGCTCCCTTTGGGATGTGCGTGACTGCCCCCACACACACGAGTTTTATGACACCTGTGTGACGCATTCGTCACAAACAGAAGATGCCCTCAGCGCTCCGGTCTGGGGAAAATCACCCGGAAGGTCGCGCCCTCGCGAAGCTTGCTGTCGATCTCGAGCCGGGCCCGGTGGCGGGCGACCAGATGCTTGACGATGGCAAGTCCGAGACCCGTGCCACCGATCTCGCGGCTGTGTGAAACATCGGCGCGGTAAAATCGCTCGGTCAGCCGCGGGATGTGCTGGGCCGCGATGCCGGGACCATGATCGCGCACGCTGAGCACACAGTCACCATCCGGGCCACCTGTCACGGCAATCTCGACATTCTTGCCGTCGCGGCCATAACGTATACCGTTCTCGATCAGGTTTTCGACCATGCGCAGAAGGTCGTCACGATCACCGCGGATGATCATGGCTTCATCGGGCACCTGGACTTGAAGGACAACGCCACGTTCGCGGGCCGAGAGGCCGAGCGAGTCGACAATCTCGCTGACAATGGCCTTCAGATCGATCAGCGACACGGGCTGCTGGTGAGCACGAAGTTCTGCCCGCGAAAGTGACAGAAGATCGTCAATCAGCCGCGCCATCCGGCCGGCCTGCTCGCGCATGATCGGCAAAAAGCGCTCGCGCGCCTTGGTGTCTTCGCGCGCAGGCCCTTGCAGGGTTTCTATGAAGCCAAGCAGGGATGCCAGCGGCGTGCGCAACTCGTGGCTGGCATTGGCGATGAAGTCGACGCGCATTCGCTCGGTTGCGCGTTGTTCGGTCAGATCCTCGAAGACACACATGATGGCGGGTTCTTGCGCGCCGGGCCTTGCCATTGCGACAATGTTCACCCGCATGACCTGACCCAATGGAGTGCTCTCGTCGAGGATGATGGTGCGGCTGGCACCATCCGTTCGGGCATCGACCAGAGCATCCAGCAGGTCAGGGTTTCGCAGCGCCAGCGAGATCGGTCGACCCACGCTCAGGGCTGGAAACATCTGGCGCGCCGCAAGTGACGTTGCCGCCACGATCTCGCTGGCCTCGGTGATGATCAGCGGCAGCGGAAATGCCTCGACGAGGTTGAACGACGGCCCTGGGAGCACAACTTGGCCAGGCAGAAGCGGCGGCACGGACGCGGCAGTCTGGTCACTGTCCCTATTGGCTTCCAGCATACTGCGTTGCAAAGATTTGCCGGCAAACCATGCGAGGAGAACACACGCAATCGCCGGCAGGAACCCGAATGCCAGCGGCTGCTCAAGCCACAGCATCAGTCCCCCGAAGCTCAAGGCAGCGAGTATCGCGATCCCGGTGATGTTCCGGACCAGCCAATGTCCCGGCAATCTGGTTTCGTCCGCAATCAATCCGTCGACCACTCCCTTGTTCGAGATCATGTCATGTAGGCCCGCAAGATGCATTGCGGCAAGCCTCAAGCAATCGCTGAGTCTTCCGACATCTGGATGACAGCACCTGCGCTGCATTTGCCATGAACACAGTCCGCCAGTGCGATGATGCAACAGCCTTGGTCTGTACGCATCGCTATGATAGCGTTCGCAAGTGTGGAGAAGGGGCTCAAAATGGCCAAAGACAGCAAGAGCAAGACCAAAGCTGAAAAGGGCACCAGCGACAAGGGCAACAAAAGAATGTTAGCGGACATCCTTGGCTTCGACATCAAGACCGAGGACTTGCCTGCCACAATCGATGACGCCGCCTTTTCCAGTGGAGATTATCCCTACGTCAGGAAAATGAAGAAGGATGCTTACGAACCTGAGTTCGAGGCATTGCAGATCGAGCTGCAGAAATTCCAGAATTGGGTCAAGGAAAGTGGCGCACGTGTCGTGATCGTGTTCGAGGGGCGTGACGGTGCTGGCAAGGGAGGCACCATCGCCGCCTTCAACCAGCATCTCAACCCGCGCAATGCGCGCATCGTGGCGCTGTCGAAGCCCTCCGATGCCGAGAAGGGCCAATGGTACTTCCAGCGCTACGCCGCACTTATGCCGACCACGGGCGAAATCGTCTGCTTCGACCGTTCATGGTATAACCGCGCTGGGGTTGAGCCCGTGATGGGTTTCTGCACGCCCGAGCAACACGAGAGCTTTCTGCAAGAAGCCCCGGCCTTCGAGGGCATGCTGGTGCGTGACGGCGTTCATCTGATCAAGCTGTTCCTCACCATTGGCGCGGAAATGCAGATCAAGCGGTTGCACGCGCGCTATCATGATCCACTCAAGCGCTGGAAGCTGTCGCCGATCGACTTCAAGGCAGTGGAGAAGTTCGCCGACTATTCGGTGGCGTTCGAGACATTGCTCGAGCGCACCGACAGTGCGCATACGCCATGGACGGTGATCCGCGCCAATGACAAGTATCGGGCCAGGCTCAACGCCATTCGCTTCGTGCTCAATGCGCTGCCCTATGCCGACAAGAACGAACACGCCGTAAAGCAGGTCGACCGCAAGATCGTGCTGAGCGCGGCCGCCTATCTCAGGCGCGGCGGCGAGGAGTAGCGCTCAATCAGGCCGCGCCCTGAGCCGCTTCGACACCTCGTACAGCCCGAGCATCATCAGCGCGATGACGAAGGGCGTGATGTAGTAGATCAGCCTGAACAGCAGCAGCGCGCTGAGGACCGGCTCGCGCGGCAGGTGGGCAAGGCCGATCAGCATGGTGGCCTCGAAAGCGCCAACCCCGCCGGGCAAGTGGCTGGCGACGCCGACCACGCAGGCGAAGACGTAGATCGCCAGAAACGTCTCGAATGCGACCCCGTGACCAGCAGGCAAGAGCACATAGAGCACCGCAGCAGCAGCGCAGACATCGCCCGCTCCAAGCAGGATCTGGGCGGTACTCATGGTGGCACCAGGCAGCTCGAGGCGCCAACCGCGAACTTCGATGGCGCGATGGCCGCCAGCAACCCATGCGAGATAGACTGCGACCATGAGCAGAATGGCGACGCCCACGCCCTGAATGATTGTCGGCGTCGCCCGCGCCAATACCGCGATGGTCTGCGGCGAATAGAGCAGCGCGACCCCAAGCACAGCCGTCATGCCAAGCCAGAAGGTCATGCCGACGATCACCGTCAGCTTTGCGACCTCTGCCGTGCGCATGCCCCGCCCTGAGTAGATCCAGTAGCGCACGGTGCCCGCTGTCACGAGTGGGAAGCCAAGCGTGAACGAGATTGAGAAACTGGTGTAAGAAGCGAGCGCCGTGGTTCTGTAGGGGATCGACAGCCCGAGCTTGTTCAGTGCTAGCGCGTCGTAAAAGGTCAGCAGGCTATAGCTCAGGGCCGTGAAGCCCAGCGCGATCCACAAGGTCTCGCGGCCCGTTTCGGCAAGCGCACCAAGCACCTTGGCGCTGTCGATCTCCTGCAAGATGACATACAGCACCCCGATCGAGGCCAGAAAGATCACGGTACTGGCCGCAGGGCCAACCCACCACCAGCGGCTTTTCGGCGACAAGCCGGCCATTACTCAGTCCTGACAATATCGGAGCGCAAGCATGCGCCCGTCAGCCTCTCTTACGATAGACCAACAGCGTCTTGAAGGGGCCGACCTTCTCAATGTTTCGCGATGCTTCAAGCTGCGCGATCACTTTCTCGGCGGCGGCGTAAGCGAACGAGTCTGTGTAGAACAACACATGGCCACCGATGGGCAACTTGTCGACGAACAGTTCCATCACCTCTAGGTCGGTTCTGGCACCGTAGGCATCGTTCTTCTCGCTGCGGAATTCGCAGGAATGGAATAGCGTCACGACATCGAAATTCGGCAGCAATTTCGGGTTGGAGGTATAAATGTCACCGAAATAGCAGCTGTAGTGATGCAGGAGCTGGGGCTGCTCCTTGGCCAGTTTCATGAACGCGTCATAGTCCGGCGTCGAGGCATTGATCGACAGCACGGCATTGTTCAATTCCGGCTCGGCACAGCGGATGCCGACATAGTGGTGACCGCCAGAGCCGAAGTGGAAGATCGACTTGCCGGTGATGGCATTCTCTTCCAGCCATTCTACAAAATGCACATCACATGGGCATTCAGCGACGCGCAGGCCCCAGAATCCGTCCCAATCGTTCAGTTTCATGCTGGTCTCCTGTGCGTTGCGTGATGATCGGGTTCAGGCGCGCGGCTGTTTGCGCAAGCGTTGGGGATGGTCTTCGGCCGTGGCTGTCGCGGATGCAGCGGCTGCGAACACGGCCGAGCTGCCCGCCGTGATGATGATTGCCTCGGGAAGCGCCGTCCGCAAATCGGCGAACAGCTTGGCAGCATCGGCCTCGTCAAGGGCATGCAAGGCATCGTCGATCAGGACGATGTCGGGCCGCTCCACATGAAGGCGTGCGAAAGCGAGGCGCTGGCGTTCTGCTTCGTGAAGCGCCTTGTCCCAGTCGGCAACCTCGTCAAGGCGTCCAGTCAGCCGTTCCAGCCCTGCCCGCGTGAGCGAGGCGCGCATCAGTTCGACATCCGGGTTGATGCCTGCATCCGTACCACCAAGCACATCGCGTAGTGTGGTCTCGGCCCAGCGCATGCGCCTGACCGCAGCGCCGATGCGCGCCTCCGGCGAGGTTGCAACCATGCCGGTGCCCCAGTGCCACTGCCCCGCGAGTGCGCGCAAGGTGGCACTGGCCGCCTCGCCGCCGAGTTCACCAAGGTGAAGTGTTTCGCCAGCCTTCACCTCCAGTGACAGAGACGGCGTCATGGGCCGCCGGTCGCGGTCCATCAACACAAGGTCATGGACGCTGAGGATGCCTGCAGCACCTGCGATGCGGCGGGGGCCATCGACTGTCTCAAGCGGCAGGTTCTCCATTCGCTCGATGGCTTCGGTCAGTTCGTTGACGCGCCGAGCCGAGGCCAGCCACTCGGCGATGCGCATGAAGTTCTCGACGATCCAGTTGAACGCGATCTGAACCTGCACGAAGGCGGCGGCGATCTGCATCACGCTGCCGAGGGATAACTCGCCGGACAGATACTTTGGCGCTGCCAGCAAAAGTGGCACGACAGGCACAAGCACGCCATTGCCATTGG
Source organism: Allobosea sp. (assembly GCA_051648385.1). Lineage (GTDB taxonomy): Bacteria > Pseudomonadota > Alphaproteobacteria > Rhizobiales > Beijerinckiaceae > Allobosea. The sequence continues at coordinate 8,620 of JBOFFB010000389.1, read as the reverse complement.
TGATCCACGTCAGTTTGACGCGCTCCTTGATCACGGCCAGCCAGCGCTCAGCCAGCGTCTCGTAGGTCTCGCCAACGGCGCGTCGTTCACTGAACTGGCCGCCGCCCATGGCAATCGCATCGGCGGAGTCCCGCAGCCGCATCAGCCCGAAGCGGAACTTGGCCTCTGACTCATTGCGCCTGGCGTAACGCCTGGGAAGCTTGCGCCCTACAACCAGCATGAGTATCGAAATCGCGACGCCATAAAGGATGGCGGCGAGCACCAGATAAGCCGGAATTGCAAAGGCACCAGCGCCGCTGCCCACGGTCAGGCTGCCGCCGATACTCCATAGGATGCCGACAAATGTGATGACGGTGATGATGGCGGACAGAAGCCCGATGGCGAAGTCGACCAACGGTTCGGTGGCCCAGCGCACATCGTCTGCGATGCGGTACTCGGGGTTGGCGGGCTCCAGCCCGGAGGGAGCAAGGCGCTGGAAGCGGCGCTTCGCCACCCATGTGTCGATCAGCTTGGCCGAAAGCCATTGCCGCCAGTAGACCTGCAGGGTTTCGCGCGTCTTCAGGATCAGCACGCCGACACCGGCCGAGACCAGCACGATCAGCGGGAAGGCCAGCATCGCCATGCTGGCGGTGCCCGAGTCCTTCTTTTCGAGAGCGTTGAAGAACCAGCCATGCCACGCGTTGACACCGACATTCACGCCCACGTTGATGAGGATCATGCTGGCCAGCGCCAATGTCCAGAACCACGCCCGCCGGGCCGATGCGCCGCTCCACCAGCCGCGCGACAGTGACATGAAGACACGTGCAGCCTCGATATCGGCCCCAAGATGGCTGATCTTGTCGCTGGCCTTCGTGTCTGCCGTCTCGTTCATTTCGTCCAGGTTCCAGATCGCTCACTGAACTCTTCGCGACCCGGAAAAGGCAACACGCCGTTCGGAGCTTCTTGAGACAGATACGCAGGTTTGACACGACGCTGTGTGGACAAGGTCGGGTGAACTGTGGCTGAACGGCGCTCACGTTACCAGTGGCTGATGATCTGTTCATCACCTGTTCTTGCCGTTTCAACGCAAGTGCCCTAAGTGACAACCAATCTCCGGTTCTATCTGTCCGGAGCACTGGTTGGGGCAATCCTTGGAATGGTGACACGCGTTGCGACGGTTGCGTTCGAGGGCATCGATGCCCGCGCAGTGGACGTGCAGGTCCAGCTCAGTTCAGGCGGTGTCAATTTCGTGCTCGTCGGCCTCGGCGACAAGGCTGTGGCGGAGAGCAAGGAGCGTGTGCGCTCGGCGTTGATCGCCTCGGGGCTGGCCCTTCCGTCCAAGCGGCTCACGGTCAATCTTGCACCCGCTGACATGCCGAAAGAGGGCAGCCATTATGACCTGCCGATCGCGCTCGGCATCATGGCCGCAATCGGCGCGATCCCGCCAGACGCGCTGCATGGCTTCACGGTGCTGGGCGAACTTGCGCTTGACGGCACGATTTCGCCGGTCACTGGCGTGTTGCCGGCGGCGATGGCCGCCAATCTGCGCGGCCATGGCTTGATCTGCCCCGCCGCCTGCGGGCCCGAAGCCGCCTGGGCTTCCGAAGATCTTGAGGTACTGGCGCCGCTGACGCTGATCCAGCTCGCCAATCATTTCCGTGGCACGCAGCTGATGGCGCGGCCCATCGCCGCCATCGCCAAGGCCCCGCCGAACCTGCCGGACATGCGCGACATCAAAGGCCAGGAAATGGCCAAGCGCGTCCTGGAAGTGGCGGCCGCCGGCGGCCATGCCCTTCTGATGAACGGTCCGCCCGGTGCCGGCAAATCCATGCTGGCAAGCCGCCTGCCGTCGATCTTGCCGCCGCTTTCGCCGCGCGAACTGCTCGATGTCTCGATGGTGCATTCGGTTGCAGGGTTGATCGTCAACGGTGCGCTGACCGACAGGCGGCCGTTCCGCGCGCCCCATCACTCAGCCTCGATGGCAGCACTGGTGGGAGGCGGGCTGCAGGCCAAGCCCGGCGAGGTCTCACTGTCGCATCGTGGCGTGCTCTTCCTTGACGAGTTGCCTGAGTTCCAACCACAGGTGCTCGACGCGTTGCGTCAACCGATAGAGACCGGCGAGGTGCTGATCAGCCGGGCCAATCACCGAGTGGTCTATCCGGCCCGCTTCCAGCTGGTCGCCGCCATGAACCCCTGCCGCTGTGGGCGCGCGACCGAACCCGGCTTTGCCTGCAAGCGCCAGCCCAACGAGCGCTGCATCGCGCAATACCTCTCGCGCATATCCGGCCCGCTGATGGACCGCATCGATCTTGCCATCGATGTGCCTGCTGTCAGTGCCTCCGATCTGATCTTGCCCGCACCTGCAGAAGGCTCGTCCGAGGTCGCGGCTCGTGTAGCTGCAGCCCGGAACCGCCAGCGCGCCCGCTTCGAGGCGCTCGGCCAGCCTGATGTGCTGACCAACTCGGCGGCTCCCGCCAGTATCCTGGACGAGATGGTCAAGCCTGATGCCGCTGGGCAGAAGCTGCTGCGCGATGCCGCCGACGCCATGAAGCTGACCGCGCGCGGCTATCACCGGGTGCTGAAGGTGGCGCGCACGCTGGCTGACCTCGATGGCGAGGACAAGGTCATGCGGCTGCACCTGGCTGAGGCCTTGTCGTACCGCTCGCGGGTGGCGGACAGCATTTAAGCCGTTGCGCCGCTGCGCTGCTTGGCGCTATACCGCCGGGGCGCGGGTGTAGTTCAGCGGTAGAACGCCAGCTTCCCAAGCTGGATGTCGTGGGTTCGATCCCCATCGCCCGCTCCAGCCTCCCAGGATGAATGCTGCCTGATGGACCCCAGCATGCCGGGCGATGGCCCTCAAACCATCGAGATTTTCATTGATGCCGATGCCTGTCCGGTCAAGGACGAAACCTACAGGGTCGCTGCCCGCCATGGCGTGAAGACGTGGGTGGTGGCCAACAGCTACATTCACGTGCCGCGCGAAGCACTCATCGAACGTATCGTCGTCGCCGCCGGTCCCGATGTCGCCGATGACTGGATCGCGGAGAGGGCCCGGCGCGGGGTCGTGGTGGTCACGACCGATGTGCCGCTGGCGGCGCGCTGCGTGAAGGCGGGTGCTGATACCATCGCGCCGAACGGGCGGATATTTACCGAGCAGGCCATCGGCATGGCACTCGCCACCCGCAACCTGATGGATCAGTTGCGCTCCGAGGGGCAGACGACACGCGGCCCGCCGCCGTTCTCGCCGAGGGACCGTTCGGCCTTCCTGTCAGCGCTGGATCTGGCACTGGTCAGACTCAAGAGAGCCGGGTTTTGTTGATTCCGGCAGCTCCCGGCTTGTCCGGGATGGCGGCAAGCGCGATGGCGCGCCCGAGCCGGTGCGAGGAACACCAGCCTCTTTGGTTCACCAAAGAGGCTGGCACACCGCCCTAGTTCCGCCGCTTGCCGTATAGCTCGAGCTTGTGACGCACGAGATCATAGCCCAACTCGCGGGCGATCCGGGCCTGCAGCCGCTCGATTTCCTCGGAGCTGAACTCGATGACCTGGCCCGTGTCGACATCGATCAGGTGATCATGGTGCTGCTGGTCGGCGTGTTCGTAGCGCGAGACGCCGTCATCGAAGGCGTGGCGTGCGATCGCACCTCGTTCCTCCAGTAGCTTCATGGTGCGGTAGACGGTCGAGAGTGAAAGGGTCGGGTCCTGAGCGAACGTGCGGTGAAAGATCGCCTTGGCATCGGGATGATCGCTCGCCTCGGACAGCACTTTCAGGATCAGCCGCCGCTGCTGCGTCATGCGCAACCCGGCATCCTTCAACTCGGCCTCGAAGGCCGTGGCGCGCTGCACAGGACTGATCATCCTGCGAAAATAGCCTTACTGCGTCGCAAGTGCAAAACGAAAATACCTCTCATTGCGATCGCATACATTCTTTATTGCAAATGGATTGCAATTGCATTTGTATCTGTCATGATTGCAGTATCATTATGGAGCCTAGTGCGATGAGCGACAGTTTCGGGCGAGATGGCGGTAAACCAAAGACGCTTGGCAGGCGCGACGTCTTGCAGCAGGCCATACTGTTGGTCATCGCTGCTGGCCTGCCAGTATCCCGTGCCATGGCACAGGCGCGGGCGAAGCCACTGCGCGTGGCGACGACTTTCACGATCATCCAGGACATCGCCCAGAATGTCGCCGGCAGCGTAGCTACGGTCGAGTCGATCACGCGGCCAGGTGCGGAGATCCATGATTACCAACCAACCCCGCAAGATGTAGTGAAAGCGCAAGGTGTCGATCTTGTGCTCTGGAACGGGCTCAACCTCGAGCTCTGGTTCGAGAAATTCTTTGGCAATCTGGCAGATGTGCCGAGTGCCATCCTGACCGAAGGCATCGCACCGATGGGCATCAGGGAAGGCCCCTATCAGGACAAGCCCAACCCGCATGCCTGGATGTCGGCGACGAATGCGTTGGTCTATGTCGACAATATCCGACGTGCCTTGGCCAAGATCGATCCAGCCAACGCGGATACCTATGCCGCCAATGCCAAAGCCTACAGCGAGCGGATCAAGGCGCTTGATGCGCCTCTCAGGGCCCGCATGGCCCGCGTGCCAGTAGCCCAGCGCTGGCTGGTGTCGAGCGAAGGTGCCTTCAGCTATCTCATCCGGGACTATGGCTGGCGCGAGGCCTATCTCTGGCCGATCAATGCCGACCAGCAGGGCACGCCGCAGCAGGTCCGCCGCCTGATCGATCTGGTGCGCAAGAACCGCATTCCGGTCGTGTTCAGCGAAAGCACCATCTCCGACAAGCCGATGCGACAGGTCGCCCGTGAAACTGGCGCTCGCTATGGCGGGGTGCTGTATGTCGACTCGCTGTCAGCAGCAGATGGGCCGGTGCCGACTTACCTCAAGTTGCTCGAAACCACCGTGGAAACGATTGCAAAGGGCTTCGGCACATGAATGCCAGGCCAAACCATGTGGCATCGCTCGCACTGTCGGACATCACGGTCGGCTATGCCAATGGCGTTGTGGCAATGCAGCATGCTTCGTTCGCGCTTGCGGCAGGCACCATCTGCGGACTGGTAGGTGTCAATGGTTCGGGCAAGTCAACGATCTTCAAAACGATCATGGGTTTCCTCAAGCCTGCAAGCGGAACTGTCACGCTCTCTGGGCTCAGCGTCGCTGATGCTCTCCGACGCGGCCTTGTCGCCTATGTGCCTCAAAGCGAGGATGTTGACTGGAACTTCCCAGTTCTGGTGGAGGATGTGGTCACGATGGGCCGCTATGGTCATATGGGCTTCATGCGCATTGCATCGAAACAGGATCGCGCCGCCGTCGATGAGGCCCTTTCGCGCGTCAACATGCTGGAATTCCGCAAGCGCCAGATCGGAGAGTTGTCGGGCGGCCAGAAAAAACGCGTCTTTCTCGCGCGCGCCCTCGCTCAGGGTGGTGAGATAATCCTGCTTGATGAACCTTTCACCGGCGTCGATGTCGCTACCGAAACAGCCATCGTGGCACTGCTGAAGGCATTGCGTGACGAAGGCCGTATCATCCTTGTCTCAACACACAATCTCGGGTCGATTCCCGAATTCTGCGATCAGGTCGTGCTGGTCAACCGCGCGGTCATCGCGGCTGGCCCGACTGCCGAGGTGTTCACGCCCGCCAATCTGGAGCAGGCTTTCGGTGGCGCCCTTCGGCATCTGAGGCTTGGCGGGACTGACCTGCACGATGATTCCGACACACGCCGGGTCACCGTCATCACCGATGATGAGCGGGCGCTGGTGCTGTATGGCGACCACGCCGACGAGCGCGTCATGAGTGTCAAGCCGACCGCACTGCGCAGCAAGGAGACCTCATGATCGATGGTCTTCTGGAACCATTCACCTATCAGTACATGTCGCGTGCCATCTGGGTGAGCGCGCTGGTCGGCGCGGCCTGCGCTTTCCTGTCGTGCTATCTCATCCTCAAGGGGTGGTCGTTGATGGGAGACGCCCTCGCCCATGCGGTGGTGCCGGGCGTCGCGCTGGCTTACTGGCTCAAGCTACCTTACGCGACCGGTGCATTCCTGTCCGGGATCATCGCCACGCTTGGCATGGCAGCCATCCGCCAGCAGACCTTGCTGCGCGAGGATGTGGTGATCGGCGTGGTTTTCACCAGCTTCTTCGCCTTGGGTCTGTGTATCGTCTCGATCAATCCGGCTGCGGTCGACATCCAGACCATCGTCTTCGGCAATATCCTGGCCATCTCGGACGAAGATCTGGTGCAAGTGGTGATCATTGGCGCAGTGTCACTGATTGTTCTCGGGCTCAAATGGAAAGACCTGATGCTGGTCTTTTTCGATGAAGCCTATGCGCGCAGCATCGGTCTTGGGCCACTACGCCTCAAGGCGCTCTTCTTTGCCCTGCTCAGCGCCTGCACAGTCGCGGCCTTGCAAACGGTCGGTGCGGTTCTAGTGATCGCCATGTTGATCACACCGGGCGCGACCGCCTATCTCCTCACCGACCGCTTCGGGCGCATGATCATCATCGCCACTACACTCGGCGCGATTGGCAGCGCCGGCGGCGCGTATCTCAGCTACTTCGTCGATGGATCGACCGGCGGGCTGATCGTGATGCTCCAGACGGCACTGTTTCTGATTGCCTTCGTATATGCGCCGCATCATGGCCTTCTGGCCCGGCGGCGTGCAGGCCGTGCCAACGCGCTGGCTGTGACATGATCATGCTCCATGCACTGCTGCTCGAACCTTTCAGCTTTCCGTTCATGCAACGGGCTTTGGTTGCGGCCTTACTGACCGGTGCAGTCTGCGCCGTGCTGTCATGCTTTCTGGTGCTCAAGGGCTGGTCCTTGATGGGGGATGCCATATCGCACGCGGTGCTGCCTGGCATCGTGCTGGCGCAGGTGCTGGCCCTGCCGCTCGCGGCGGGTGCTTTCCTCGCCGGGCTCGGTTGCGCGCTGGGCATCGGATACCTGAAAGACAACAGCCGCCTGCGCGAAGACGCGGTGATGGGCATCGTCTTTTCCGGGCTTTTCGCCACCGGCCTCGTACTCTTCACCAAGATCGACACTGGCCAGCATCTGCTGCACGTCCTCTTCGGCAACATGCTTGGCGTGAGCGCGGATGACCTCTGGCAGATGGGTGTCGTCGCCGTGCCGACGCTGCTGCTCGCTGTTGCCAAGCGCCGCGATCTGATGCTGTATTGCTTCGATCCAGCCCACGCCCGCGCCATCGGCCTGCACGTGCGCCTGCTGCACTATGGCCTTCTGGCACTTCTGGCGCTGACGGTCGTGGCCGCGCTCAAGGCCGTCGGCATCATCCTTGTGGTTGCCATGCTGATTGCTCCGGGCGCGATCGGGCTGCTTGTGGCCCGCCGCTTTGACATGATGATGCTGATGGCAATGTTGGCCGCGCTGATCTCGTGCATTGCTGGCACTATAGCCAGCTATCATCTCGACATGGCGACAGGGCCGCTGATCGTGCTGATCCAGTCAGGGTTGTTTCTTGTTGCGCTGGGCTTCTACAGCTTCCGGGCACGAGGGATCAGAACCGACGCCACAGCCCGAGCGTAGCGCCGGCTTCCTGCGCGGCGTTCAAGCCATAGACGGTTTGGAAGCCGCTCAACTGCACTGACCACGTCTCTCCGGCATGCCAGACCACGCCGAGTTGCGCCTTCACGCGCAGGCTGCGTTTTTGCCCAGCATGTGCAAGGCCATAGGCTGTCAGTAACTGGCTCAGCAGCATCACCCGATCATGCGGCTTCAGACCGAATGTGGCGTCGAACCTCATTTCTGGCCGCGCGCCAGGCGCGTTCTGCCGCAACGCCAACTGAACATCGGCAAAGCCGGGCACGTCGGCCACGGAGAGATTATGGCCTGCCATCAGCCGCGCTTCCGCCATCAGTCCCGAGCGGCCGGTCTCGCGCCCGGCACCGACCAGCGCTTGTGCCGAGACAATGCTTCCGTTCTGCTGCCAGAGCGGCATGCGCACGCCCGCCATCGCATTCCAGTTGATATCGCTGCCGGGATCATTGGCATACTTTGTCGTGATCCTGTCGGTGGATGTGGCCGCAACGAGAGTGATCGTCTCCGTCAAACCATGCATCGCAAAGACATCAAGACTGGTCTTGGAGAATGTGTTGTTCCGTCTGATCTGGCCATTGGCATCGAAATCACGGGAGAAACCCGAAACGCCATTGGCTGAAATGACCTGTGTCTGGCCTTCGGGCTGCAAGAATGCCGCTTCCGAGGCGACTGGTGCGCCAAACAGGGCTACAACGACACCGCTTTCGCGTGTCCATCGCCCCCGAACCAGCTTGTTAAGCCTGAGATTACGCCAACGCCCCATGGATTTGACTAGATCATCTTTCCGCATTGAAATGGAGTCCATTTCAATGCGGAAAGATGATCGATCATAATAAGATAGAGCATTGCGTCCTCACAAAACCGCTATCCACCCTCGCCTTCGCGAGGGCATGCTTTTGTGCGCGATGCTCTAAGGCGCATCTCAGCATGAAGGCAAGAGCCAGCCAAGAGACTGACGCAGTTTGGTCTGCCACACAGTCGCAGACGATTCAGGCTACCACGGCCGTTGTCTCGATCTCGACCAGTGCGGCCGCCTCGACCAGACGGACCACCTGCACCAGCGCCATGGCAGGATAG
>JBOFFB010000388.1:0-4118 GCA_051648385.1 Allobosea sp. | reverse complement strand
ACATCCGCCTCCTCGACGCCCTGGGTGTTGATGTCCTGGCTGGAAGTGACGGCAGACAGCGCTGCCAGCCGGTCACGGTAGCGCGCCGCAGTCTCGAACTCCATGTCCTCGGCGGCGGCCTGCATGCGGCGCCCAAGCTCCTGTTTGATGCCGCTGGCCCGGCCTGACAGGAAGCTCTTGGCCTCGTCGGTCAGCTTGGCATAGTCGGTCAACGCGATTTCGCCGGTGCAGGGCGCAGCGCAGCGCTTGATCTGGAAGAGCAGACAGGGCCGCGTGCGGTTTTCGTAGAAGCTGTCCGTGCAGGAGCGCAGCAGGAACGCCTTCTGAAGCGCGTCGATGGTGCGTTTGACCGCCCAGGCCGAGGCAAACGGGCCGAAATAGTCGCCCTTGCGATGACGCGAGCCGCGATGCTTGGTGATCTGCGCTGCGGCGTGATCACCGGTCAGCAGGATGTAGGGGAACGACTTGTCGTCGCGCAGCAGCACGTTGTAGCGCGGCCTGAGCTGCTTGATCAGGTTGGATTCCAGCAGCAGCGCCTCGGTTTCGGTGCCGGTGGTGACGAACTCCATCTCCGCCGTTTCGCAGATCATGCGTGCGACCGCGTTGGTATGCGCGCGCCCCTGCGCATACTGGCCGACCCGCTTTTTCAGGTTTTTGGCCTTGCCGATGTAAAGCACATCACCCGCCGAATCGAACATGCGGTAGACGCCCGGCGCGTTCGGCAGATTGCGCACGAAACCGGCGATGATCTCGGTGCCGACTTTCAGCTTCTCGGGGATGGCGGCGAGATCGAGCGCAAGGTCGTCGTCGGGCGGAGTTTCGCCAACCTCAACCTCGATGTCATCATCGAGGTCGGCAGGCATATCGCCTTGCATGTCATCGTTGCGCTTGCGGCTCATGGCCTGATGTAGTCGCAAGCGGGGCCGATGGCCAAGGGGGCGCGCCTGAAAGTCTCATAGCTTCGTGCGCCACACGAAAACATTCACAATGTTTCCGGACTAAGCACCACTCCTGAGTCGACTCATGCGCGGCTCACAGCTATGAGCCGGACGAACCACAGTTGCCCCGCGCCAAATAGACCCGAGGCCCCGCCATGGCATATCCCACTCGATGAAACTGATCGCTGGCAACTCCAACCGTCCGTTGGCTGAAGGCGTGGCCAACTATCTTGGCCTGCCGCTTTGCAAGGCGCAGGTCCGGCGCTTCGCAGACATGGAGATTTTTGTCGAAATCCACGAGAATGTGCGCGGCGAGGATGTCTTCATCCTGCAGTCGACCTCGTTCCCGGCGAATGATCACCTGATGGAGCTGCTGATCATCACGGATGCATTGCGGCGCTCGTCGGCCCGGCGAATCACAGCGGTGTTGCCTTATTTCGGATATGCGCGGCAGGACCGGAAATCGGGCTCGCGAACGCCGATTTCGGCCAAACTGGTGGCCAACCTCATCACCCATGCTGGCGCTGACCGCGTGCTGACGCTCGATCTACATGCCGGGCAGATCCAGGGTTTCTTCGATGTGCCGCTGGACAACCTTTATGCCGCGCCGACGATCGCGCGTGACATCAAGCAGCGGCTGAACATTCCCAACATCATGGTGGTGTCGCCGGATGTCGGCGGTGTGGTTCGCGCCCGCGCGCTGGCCAAGCGCATCGACGCGCCACTCGCCATTGTCGACAAGCGCCGCGAGCGAGCGGGCGAATCCGAAGTCATGAACATCATCGGCGATGTCGAAGGCTACAACTGCATCCTGATCGACGACATCGTCGATTCAGGCGGCACGCTGTGCAATGCCGCCGAGGCGCTGCTGAAGAACGGCGCGACCGATGTCTATGCCTACTGCACCCATGGCGTGTTTTCAGGTGGTGCCGTCAGCCGCATCTCGCAGTCGAAGATCAAGGAATTCGTGGTGACGGACTCGATCATGCCGACCGAAGCGGTGAAGGTTGCCCGCAACATCCGCACCCTGCCAATCGCCGAATTGCTTGGCGAGGCGATCAAGCGGACAGCGACGGAAAGCAGCGTGTCGAGCCTGTTTGACTGACGATCTGCCCGCCTCTGCGACGGCCCGTATTCGTACCTACCCGAATTGCCATCGTATCCGCTTGTCTGCCTGATATGCTCGAAATTCGGGCAATTTGAATGTCGCTCGTGTTTATCGGGAGCGCGTCATGTTCAAAGTCGGGGCAAAGTACCAGCATCTTGTCAGGCCGGATGAATGCCTGTGCTGCTCTCCCGAGGTGCAGGCCGCAACCAGACGTATCAACGCAGAACTCTCGCGGCGAGGCTTCCTCGGGGCCATGGGCGCGCTTGCTGCCAGTGTCGGCCTGCCCGGCGATGCGCTGGCCCAGGCTCCTGCCGCACCACCGGCGACCTTGTTTGTCAACGTGAATGTCTTCAATGGAAGTGCCCCGACGCTCAGTCGGGGCATGAGCGTGCTTGTCGAAGGCGGCAAGATTTCCGCCGTGCGCACGGGCCGCATGGCAACGCCTGTCGGTGCCACCATGATCGACGGCGGTGGGCGCACCCTGATGCCCGGCCTGATCGACGCCCATCAGCACATCACGCTCAGTGCTTCGGCGCTGGCGGACATGACCAACGAGGCTGTGCCGGTCGACACGATCATGCAGCGCGGTGCCGATGAAGCTGCGGCCACATTGATGCGCGGTTTCACCGCCATCCGTGACATGGGCGGGCCAATCTTCCCGATCAAGGCGAATATCGATGCTGGCCGCGCCATTGGCCCGCGCATCTGGCCGAGCGGAGCCACGATCTCCCAGACATCCGGCCATGGTGACAGCCGCCTGCCGAGCGAGCCATCGCGCCGCTTCACCGGGCACATCACGCGCGGCGAGAAGATCGGCGGCGGCTTCATTGCCGACGGACGCGACGAGGTGCTGACGGCGACGCGCGAGAACCTTCGTTATGGCGCAAGCCAGATCAAGGTCATGGCAGGCGGCGGGGCTGCGACGCTGTATGACCCGCTCGATGTCTCGCAATATACGCTCGATGAGATCAAGGCCGCCGTCGAAGCCGCCGATGACTGGAACACCTATGTCACGGTGCATGCCTACACGGTGCGAGCCGTCCGCCGCGCCGTGCAAGCCGGCGTCAAGTGCATCGAGCATGGCCAGTTGCTCGATGAGCCGACCATAAAGTTCCTGGCCGACAAGGGCATCTGGCTCAGCCTGCAGGTGCTCGACCCCGCGCCGCCAACCGCGCCTGCCGCTGTTGCCGCCAAGAAGCAGCAGGTGGTGGATGGCACTGACAAGGCTTACCGCTGGGCAAAGAAGCACAAGGTCAAGCTGGCCTGGGGCACCGACTTCCTGTTCGATCCGCGCCAGAATGTGAAGCAGGCTTCCGAAATCCTCAAGCTGCGCACCTGGTTCAGCTCGGCGGAAATCCTGAAGATGGTGACCCATGACAACGCGCAGTTGCTTGGCCTGTCAGGCCCGCGCGTGCCCTATCCCGGCAAGCTCGGCGTGATCGAAGCGGGCGCGCTGGCCGACATGCTGCTGGTCGACGGCGACCCCATCGCCAACCTCGACCTGATCGGCGACCCGGCCAAGAACTTCAAGATCATTATGAAGGGCGGGGTTGTGTATAAGAATGCGCTGTGATGGCGGCGGTTAGGCGGTGCAGAAATCAAGATTTTTGCAACAGCCGTCCATTAGGGATGGTCGCCCTGTTTTCCGGATGGCTGCCCTTTGCAGGCTGCGACCGCTTCATTCGAAAACCAGACCGTCAGGCTGCCGCGATTGCGCAGGCCGGCCTCATACGCCCACCAGTTCGTGATCTGGTACTTCTGCCGCGGGATGCGGTGACGGACGGCGGCGCGAAGTTTGAACGGCATGTGCTGGATCCGGTGGGCGAAAACAGATCCGCATGTGCCATGCGATGGCTTAAAGAAACGGCCAAGCCTGCCTTCATGCACCAAAATCGGTTTTCGCCCTAATCGAACTTTAAGTGTCGTGCTGTAGATATCCGCTATTCTAACCCCGAGGAGGCCTCGACGTGACTGGTCACAAACCCGAGCAAAAACATATCCTCGCAGGCGGCGCCACAGGCTTCTTCAGAAATCTCTTCGGCTCGATTCTAAGCGACCTGATAAAGCTTGTG
>JBOFFB010000387.1:0-2340 GCA_051648385.1 Allobosea sp. | reverse complement strand
TTTGGCCCCATTTCCTGTTTCAATCGTCGCGGCTCGCAGATACCCTGCGTCCGACGTTTCCTGTGAGGATCGAGATGAGCCTTATCGCTGAAAGCCGCCACCGCAGCCGCGCCATGAAGCGGGCCGGGCTCCTCGCCACCCGCGCACTGCTGGCTGGTGCCGTGGCCATGCCAATGCTGCTGCAGCCGGTGGCTTTGTCCCTGCAACCCGCGCAGGCGCAGGTCAGCCGTGCCTCGGCGCTGCCGTCGGTCGCCGATCTGGCTGAACAGGTGATGGAGGCCGTGGTCAACATCTCTGCCCAGACCACGACCGAGACGCGCAACCGCACCATGCCGAACGTGCCAGGCCTTGGTCCTGACACGCCATTCGGTGATCTGTTCGAAGAGTTCTTCAACCGCCGTCGTGAAGGCCAACCGGGTGCGCCCGGTGCACCGGGAGCGCCTGCTCCCGGCCAGCCGCCTCGCCAGGGTGAGAACCAGGCCCCCGGAAATCCGCGCCAGCAGCCAGAGCAACGCCGTGGCCAGTCGGCCGGTTCCGGCTTCGTGATCGATGCGTCGGGCATCGTCATCACCAACAATCACGTTGTCGGCGAATCCAACGACGTGACAGTGATCTTCTCGGATGGCCGCCGCCTGAAAGCCGAGGTCGTCGGCAAGGACCCGAAGATCGACATCGCCGTGCTCCGCGTGAAGTCAGATACGCCGCTGAAGGCTGTGAAGTTTGGTGACAGCGACAAAGCCCGCGTCGGAGAGTGGGTGATGGCCATCGGCAACCCGTTCGGCCTCGGCGGCTCGGTGTCGCTCGGCATCGTTTCGGCCAAGAACCGCCGCATCGAGAGCGGGCCTTATGACAGCTACATCCAGACGGATGCCGCCATCAACCGGGGCAACTCGGGCGGTCCATTGTTCAACATGGCCGGCGAGGTGATTGGCATCAACACCGCCATTCTGTCGCCATCGGGCGGCTCGGTCGGGATTGGCTTCTCGGTGCCGTCGGCGCTGGCGGTGCCCGTGATCAGCCAGCTCCGCGAGTTTGGCGAAACCCGCCGCGGCTGGCTCGGTGTGCGCATCCAGAATGTCGATGATGCCACAGCCGAAGCGTTGAACCTCGGCAAGGCGCGCGGTGCACTCATTGCCGGCATCGATGACAAGGGCCCGGCGCGGCCTGCTGGCCTCGAAACAGGCGATGTCATCACGCAGTTTGACGGCAAGGATGTGCGCGAATCGCAGGATTTGCCACGCATTGTCGCCGCCACGCCGGTGGGCAAGGAGGTTGATGTCCGCATTGTCCGCAAGGGCAAGGAAGAAAACCGCAAGGTCACGCTTGGCCGCCTCGAAGATGGTGAACGTCAGCAGCAGGCTGCCCTCGGTCCCCAGCCGTCAACCCCCAATGCCGCACCCGCGATCACAACCGTGCTCGGCATGGAGCTGACAGGTGTGACGGATGCGGTGCGCCGCCGCTTCAGCCTCAAGGATGGCGTGAAGGGCGTGGTCGTCACCCGCGTCGATGCCAACTCGAACGCCGCCGACAAGCGGCTGGTGGCCGGAGACGTGATCCTCGAAGTCGGTCAGGAGCCAGTGACCAATCCGGCTGATGTCGCCCGCCGCGTCGATCAACTGAAGAAGGATGGCCGCCGCGCTGCCCTGCTTCAGGTTCAGAGCGCTGCCGGTGACGTGCGCTTCGTGGCCGTCGCGATCAACTGATTGTATTGCTGTCTTGATCCAGAAAAGCGGCCTTTGGGCCGCTTTTTCGTTTGTATGAACTTGATCCCGTCATCGCTGCGCTCGCAATGACGCTGGTTCAACTCGTCACGAACTCCTCGACCCGATACCCCTGCGCATATAGCAGGGCAGTCAGATCGCTGTGGTCAATCCGGGCGTGGGCCGCCGCTGCCACCGCTGGCTTGGCTCGGAAGGCGATGCCGAGGCCCGCTTCGTCCAACATGGCGAGATCGTTCGCGCCATCGCCAACGGCCATTGTCTGGGTACCTGTAAGGCCAGCCTTGTTGCGCAGTTCGATCAGCGAGGCGAGCTTGGCCTCCTTGCCAAGAATAGGCTCGCGCACGGTGCCCAGTAGCTTGCCATCCGCCACCTCAAGCCAGTTCGAGCGATCCTCGTGAAAGCCGATCATCGTGCCGATGCGCGAGGTGAAAACCGTGAAACCGCCGGAGACCAGCGCCGTGTAGGCACCCTTGGCGCGCATGGTCATGACCAGTTCGCGGCCACCGGGCGTCAGTGTGATGCGGGTTGCGATGATCTCGTCGACAACCGAAATCGGCAGACCCCTGAGCAACGCCACGCGTTGGCGCAAGGCAGGCTCGAAGCTGAGTTCGCCGCGCAT
>JBOFFB010000386.1:0-4548 GCA_051648385.1 Allobosea sp. | reverse complement strand
ACAGCGTGCGCTCGCGCATCACGCGGCCCGCGCCGCTGCAGGCCTTGCATGGGTCTTCGATGGTTTCGCCACGCCCATTGCAGGTCGGGCAGGTGCGTTCGATCGAGAAAAAACCCTGTGAGGCGCGCACCCGGCCATAACCGCCGCAGGTGGCGCATTGCTTGGGCTTGGAGCCGGGCTTCGCGCCCGTGCCAGTGCACGCTTCGCAGGTGACGGCGGTCGGTACACGGATCGAGGCGGCCTTGCCCTGGAAGGCGTCTTCCAGCGAAATTTCGAGGTTGTAGCGCATGTCGGCGCCGCGCTCGCGCCCGCCCTGCGCCCGCTGCCGGCCGCCACCCTGGCCGCCTTGTCCGAAGAATTGGTCGAAGATGTCCGACATGAAGTCGCCGAACTCGGGCCCCTGGCCGTTGCCAGCCCCGCCATTCTCAAAGGCGCGGTGTCCATACTGGTTGTAGGCCGCCCGCTTGTTGGGGTCGGACAGCACCTGATAGGCCTCGTTCAATTCCTTGAACTTGACCTCGGCCTCCTTGTTGCCCTGGTTCTTGTCCGGATGATGCTGCATCGCCAGCTTGCGATAAGCCGCCTTCAGCCCCGCCTCATCGGCATCCTTGGGCACACCGAGAACTTCGTAGTAGTCACGTTTGGACATCTGGAAACGTCAGCCCCTTTTCCAGTGTCATGACCGGCCTTGTGCCGGTCATCTCATCACGGAAGAATGTACTCTTCGGAACGAGATCACCGCCACGAGGGCGGTGATGACAGTGTTGCCGTTGTGAAGCCGCTCAAGCGCTCTTCTTCTTGTCGCCCTTGTCGTCGGTGACGTCCTTGAATTCGGCGTCGACGACGTC
This sequence comes from Allobosea sp., assembly GCA_051648385.1. Classification (GTDB taxonomy): domain Bacteria; phylum Pseudomonadota; class Alphaproteobacteria; order Rhizobiales; family Beijerinckiaceae; genus Allobosea. The sequence goes on along the minus strand of JBOFFB010000386.1, from coordinate 3,700 downwards.
TTCCTTCTTCTTTGGCTCGTCGCCAGCGCCGTCCGCTGCGGCGTCCGCTGCGGCCTGGGCGGCATACATCGCCTCGCCGAGCTTCATCGAGGCCTGCATCAGGTCCGTGGTGCGGCTCTTGATGACTTCGAGGTCTTCGCCCGCGAGCGCGGCCTTGGCGGCATCAAGCGCGGTTTCGATGCCGGTCTTGTCGGCAGCCGAGACCTTGTCGCCGTAGTCCTTCAGCGACTTCTCGGTGGAGTGCACCAGAGCCTCGCCGGAGTTCTTTGCTTCCACCATTTCGCGGCGGATCTTGTCGGCGGCGGCGTTTTCTTCCGCTTCCTTGACCATCTTCTGGATGTCGGCGTCCGACAGGCCACCAGATGCCTGAATACGGATCTGGTGTTCCTTGGCGGTGGCCTTGTCCTTGGCGGTGACGCTGACGATGCCGTTGGCGTCGATGTCGAAGGTCACTTCCACCTGCGGCACGCCGCGCGGGGCTGGCGGAATGCCGACGAGATCGAACTGGCCAAGCAGCTTGTTGTCAGCCGCCATCTCGCGCTCGCCCTGGAAGACGCGGATGGTGACCGCGTTCTGGTTGTCCTCGGCGGTCGAGAAGACCTGGCTCTTCTTGGTCGGAATTGTCGTGTTGCGGTCGATCAGGCGCGTGAACACGCCGCCAAGCGTCTCGATGCCGAGCGACAGCGGAGTCACGTCGAGCAAGAGCACGTCCTTCACGTCGCCCTGCAGCACGCCGGCCTGGACCGCTGCGCCGATGGCCACGACTTCATCCGGGTTGACGCCCTTGTGGGGCTCCTTGCCGAAGAAGTTCTTCACGATCTCCTGCACCTTCGGCATGCGGGTCATGCCGCCGACCAGCACCACTTCGTCGATGTCGCCAGCAGACAGGCCCGCGTCCTTGAGCGCCTTCTTGCAGGGCTCGACGGTGCGCTGGATCAGGTCATCGACAAGGCTCTCGAACTTGGCGCGGGAGAGCTTCATCGTCATGTGCTTCGGCCCGGAGGCGTCGGCGGTGATGTAGGGCAGGTTGATTTCGGTCTGCGCGGTGGACGACAGCTCGATCTTGGCCTTCTCTGCCGCTTCCTTGAGGCGCTGCAGCGCGAGCTTGTCCTTCTTCAGGTCAATGCCCTGCTCCTTCTTGAACTCGTCGACGAGATATTCGACGAGGCGCATGTCGAAGTCTTCGCCACCCAAGAACGTGTCGCCATTGGTGGATTTCACCTCGAACACGCCGTCCCCGATCTCGAGGATCGAGACGTCGAAGGTGCCGCCGCCAAGGTCATACACGGCGATGGTGCCGGCCTGCTTCTTGTCGAGGCCGTAGGCGAGGGCAGCCGCAGTCGGTTCGTTGATGATGCGCAGGACTTCAAGGCCGGCGATGCGGCCGGCATCCTTGGTGGCCTGGCGCTGGGCGTCGTTGAAATAGGCAGGCACGGTGATCACGGCCTGCGTCACCGTCTGGCCAAGATAGGCCTCGGCGGTTTCCTTCATCTTGATCAGCGTGAAGGCAGAAATCTGCGAAGGCGAATAATCGGTGCTGTCGGCCTGCACCCAGGCGTCGCCGTTGCCGGCCTTCTTGATCTTGTAGGGAACGAGCTTCAGATCCTTCTGGGTCATCGGATCGTCGAAGGTGCGGCCGATAAGCCGCTTGATCGCGAAGAAGGTGCGTTCGGGGTTGGTCACGCCCTGGCGCTTGGCGGGCTGGCCGACGAGGCGCTCGCCATCATCGGTGAAGGCGACGATGGATGGGGTGGTGCGGGCACCTTCCGCGTTCTCGATCACCTTGGGCGTGGAGCCCTCCATGACGGCAACGCAGGAGTTGGTGGTGCCAAGGTCGATACCGATAACTTTTGCCATGGGATGATCCCTTTCGAAGCATGATCCCGGCCGGACCCGAAGCATCCGGCCTGATGGTGTTGCGATGATGCGGCGAGGAAAAGCGGCGAAACTAGCAGACCATGATGGACTGCAAATCAAATTGCCCCAGTGCCCCTGCACACGGTGATCGGGATATGGGGGGAAGACTTTTGCAACGCAAGACAATCGGCAAACAAAGCTCGCGGAAAAATGTCGGAAAAATGTCAACGCCGTCCGACCAGAACCGCACCGGCTTTGTTGTCTTGACGCTTCAAGGCCACAGGTGAAGACTGATTTGTCACTGTCGCGTATCTATTGTGGATAGTGAATTGACGGCAGCGCACAAAGACGTACTTGAGGAAAAGAATGGCTCTTGTGATGCCAGTGCAGTTCCGCCCGAGATCAGCCCCGATTTTGAATTGTTGTTTGTCATGAAGAGCCGTCACCTGCAGCTGCAGTCCTGGTTGTGCCAGCGGGCTTTCGCCATTGCCGTGGTCTCGTCGGTGGGCTTTGCTTGGGCAGGCCAGCTTGTGGCCCAACCGATGCAATTGCCGGGTTCGGCTGCTTCATCGCCGGTCGGAACACCGGTTGCACCTCCGGTCGGGTCGGGCGCGCCGCCAGCCGGACTGCCCAAGGCTGCAGCAAAGCCTGCCGCACCGCCGCCTGCGCGAGCGGTGGCAGACGACGCAATCGTTGGGCAAGGCCTGGCGCATCAGGGGCGCAGCGGGCGATTTGTCATGGAGCGGTTGAGTGGCGGGCATGGCCTGAAATTCGCAGTCGATGGCTTCCAGACCAACAATCTTCTCGAACCCTGCGCTGTCTCGTTTGGGGACCAGGCGGTGGCGCTGGAAAGCCTCGGACGTCCGGAAGGGCTTCCGCGATTCAAACTTCAATCGTCGGTCTGCCCGATTGTTTTCGATGTGCTCAACAACGCGCTTCTCGTCGTCGAGCCCCAGACGCCCTGCGTGATCGAGGCCGCTCAGTGCCGGATCTCGCCGCGCGGGCTCTGGGCCCCCGATGCACGCGGGCTGGTGACGCTGGTGCGCGAACTTGAGAAAGAGCGCAGCCGCGCCGAGGCTCAGGTGCGCGACGGCTTCCGCCAGCTTAGCGCGCGCGGCACGCCTGATGAACGGCGCATGGTAGCGCGCGAACAGGCGAGCTTTTCGTCCGAGCGCGAGCAGATTTGTCGTGATTTTGCTCGCGAGCCCAATCATGGTTTTTGTGCCACCAAGATCACCGAAGCCCGCGCCGCCTCGCTGAGGGCACGGCTTGGTGTCAAGCCTGCGGAAGACAAACCGAAGCGGTAGTCACCCCGCCTTTGTCACCCGGCGCATGGTCAGGTTGATGCGCCCGCCCTGCGGCAGCAGCGTCGAGGTGCCGGGCATGATCCGGTCGATGCCGTGGAAAGCGAGCCGCGCCGGCCCGCCGAAACTGAGCGCATCACCAGATTGCAGTTTCACCGACCGGGTCGGCCCGCCACGTGTGGTGCTGCCGACGCGGAACACCCCAGTGTCTCCAAGCGACAATGACAACACCGGCGCATCGAAATCCGCTTCATCGCGGTCCTGGTGCAAGCCCATCTTCGCGGCGCTTTCATAGAAATTCACGAGACAGGCCTCGGGCGGATGGGGGTAATCGGCCAGCGCGCGCCACGCATCCAGCAAGATATCGGGCATAGGCGGCCATGGTGCACCCGTTTCCGGATGCAGCGGTTGATATCGATAGCCTTTCACATCCGATACCCAGCCGAGCATCCCGCAATTGGTCATTTTCACGGAGAAGGGCGAGCCGGTCTTCGGCATGCGCGGAATGAAGAACGGCGCGGCTTTCGCCACCTCGCGCA
>JBOFFB010000385.1:0-4101 GCA_051648385.1 Allobosea sp. | reverse complement strand
AAACCGGTCAAGGGCTGGATCCTCAACAGTCTGTTCGGCATCCTGATTGACCCGGCGCGGCTCGAACCGGATGCGGCGGCACGCGCGGCACGTGTCGAGGCCATCACAAGATTCGTGCGTTCTTCTCAGCCACGCGAAGGTTTCGACAAGGTGCGGGCTCCCGGTGATATGGAGCGCGAAATGCGGGTTACACGGCAGGCCGAGGGCATCCCGCTCGATGACGAGACGTGGCGGCAGATTGTCGAAGCGGCGGCTCAGTTTGGGGTGAAAGTGGCGTGACCTGTGGCGCTGACGGGCGCGTCACCACATGTCCAGAGCGACGCGCGCCTCGTCGGACATGCGTGACTGATCCCAGGGCGGATCGAACGTCATGTTGACCGATACGCCAGACACTCCGTTGACGGTGCTGACAGCGTTTTCGACCCAGCCGGGCATTTCGCCTGCCACCGGGCAACCAGGAGCAGTCAGCGTCATGTCGATGGTGACGTGGCGCTCATCGGAAATATCGACCCGGTAGATCAAACCAAGCTCGTAGATGTCCGAAGGGATCTCCGGATCATACACCGTCTTGAGAGCCGCCACGATATCATCGGTCAGCCGGTCGATTTCGGCGGGGGCGAGTGTCGTTGACGGCGCGATGGTCGGCGCATTCGGTTGGAACTCGGTTGTGGCATCGGTCACGGCAGTGTCCTCACGCAAACAGCCTCTCGGCTTTCGCCAAGGCTTCGACAAGCTTATCAACTTCTTCAAGCGTATTATAGAGACCAAATGATGCCCGGCAGGTCGAGGTGACGCCAAAGCGGGTCATCAGCGGCATGGTGCAATGGGTGCCAGCGCGCACGGCCACCCCCGAACGATCGATCACGGTGGCCACATCGTGGGCATGTGCCCCCGCCATCTCGAACGAGAAGATCGCACCCTTGTCACGCGCGTTGCCGATGATCCTGATTGAGTTCATGCGGCTGAGACGCTCATGGGCATAGTCCCGCAGGCGGTTTTCGTGGGCCATGATGTTCTCGGCTCCGAGCGCCATCATGTATTTGAGCGCTGCGCCAAGGCCGACCGCTTCAGTGATGGCGGGCGTGCCAGCCTCGAAACGGTGCGGCGGATCGTTGTAGGTCACGTCGTCGGTCGTGACCGTAACGATCATCTCGCCACCGCCTTCGAACGGCGGCAGCTTCTCCCACCATTCCTTGCGGCCCCAGGCCACGCCGATACCGGTCGGACCGTAGACCTTATGCCCGGTGAAGACATAAAAATCCGCGCCAAGCGCCTGCACGTCGATGGGCAAGTGCACGGCACTCTGGCTGCCATCGACAACCAACGGGATGCCATTTGCGCGGGTAAGCTTCGCCACATCGCTGATCGGGACAATTGTGCCCAGCGCATTCGACATGTGCGTCAGCGCGACAACTTTGGTGCGCGGCGTGATGAGCTTGGCAAATTCGTCGATCAGGAAATTGCCATCCTCATCGACCGGTGCCCACTTGATGACCGCGCCCGTTCTCTCGCGCCAAAAATGCCACGGCACGATATTGGAGTGGTGCTCCATGATCGACAGGATGATCTCGTCGCCTTCGCCAATGTCGAGATGCCGCCCGAGGCATGAAGCCAACATATTGAGCCCGCCTGTTGACGAGCGGCAGAACACGATCTCCTCGGTGCTTTTGGCATTGAGGAACAGGCGAACGGTTTCCCGTGCATCCTCATAGGCTTCGGTCGAGGCATTGGCGAGGTAGTGCAAGCCACGATGGACATTGGCGTAGTCTTCGCTCATCAGTTTAGTCATCGCATCCATGACCTGGCGCGGCTTCTGCGCCGACGCGCCATTATCGAGATAAACCAGCGGCTTTCCGTAGACCTGCCGTGACAGGATCGGGAAATCAGCGCGGATGGCGGCGATGTCGTAAGGGCGCGTGATCGCGTTCATGACGTTCCTCCTCCAAACAAACCATAGAGTGGGGCCCAGACGGCAACGCACACGGCAATGCAGCCACAGAGCCAACTGGTGGTGAACAACAGGCTGCGCAGGCTACCGGTCAAATCCAGCAAGTGTTGCGCCAGAGCGGCTGATATGGCGAACGATGCGATGAGGCTCACGAGCGAAATTGCCAGCGAAACATAGCCAAGGGAACTGGGCAAAACAGCGCTGGCAAGGCCTGCCACCAGATCGAAGGCGGTCAGCCCCAATGAAATGATGATCGTTGCAGCCGTTGCCAGATAGAGCCACATGGCTGCGTCCAGCAATGATCCCTTGGCGCCGAACCGGCGCGCCAACCAATCCGTCACAATTGGGCCTTTCCAGATGATCAGGGCCGTCAGGCTTGCCATCCCGAGCGAAAGTGACGCCACCATCGGCCATGTCAGCATCAGACCGGATGGTTCATCGCCCATGGCCCGATCAATCACAGTAGACATGCCGGACACTTCCGGCACCATGACGCTGACGAAAGTCACGACAGCACCGGCGACCATGCAGTTGACGAATTCGGCACGCTCCAGGCCACGCGCACGTCTCGCAATGCTGGCACCTTTGGCATCGCGCAGAGCCCAGATGCCATCGCTCAGCAAGGTTACGATCACACGCCCGCCCCCGCATTGAGCCTTGTCGCTCGCGCACTCAACCAGTCCTGCACAAGCCCGTGCAGGATATCGCGGATCGGCTCATGGTCGATGAAATCAATCGATGCGCCGACAAAGCTCTCGATCATCAGCGCTTCTGCCTCGGCCTTCGTGATGCCGCGCGACATGAGATAGAACAGCAACTCATCATCGAGCGCACCGCAGGTCGCGCCATGGGCGCAGGCAACATCGTCGGCGAAGATTTCAAGCTCAGGCTTGTTATACATGGCTGCACCCTCGGACAGCAGAACCGCGTTGGAGGCCATGCGCCCATCGGTCTTCTGCGCATGCGGCTGAACGATGATCTTGCCCTGGAACACCCCGGCCGCCTCGTCATCGATGATGGTGCGGAACAGTTCACGGCTTTCGCCGCCTGGCTCGGCGGCATGCTCGACCACAAGCGTCGAATCCGCATGCTGGCTGCCACTGAGCAGCGTCGCGCCGTTGATCTGGGCGCGGGCGTCACCGCCCGAAAAGCGCGCGAAGACCTGATGGCGGGTGACTGCGCCGGTCAGCGCCACATTCACCGATGTCAAAGAGGTTTCGGCACTCAGATCAGCCGTCAGTGTCGACAGCGCTACCGCGCCCGTGCTGTTGAGGCCGAGGCGGACATGCTGCACCACGGCCTTGTCGCCAGCGATGATCTCGACAACCGTATTGGGTTGATGGCCGAGCGCACCTTGGCTTTCATGGCTCTCGACCAGCGTGACTTTCGCACCAGCCTCGACAACCATCAACATCCGAGCCGCTGTCGCGACTGCGCTGGACCCGCTGGTGACGAAACGCAGAGCGATAGGGCCGTCGACGTCGGCTCCTTTCGCCACGTGGATAATCGCGCCATCTGTCATGAAAGCGGTATTGAGCGACATCGCCAGATCGCCATGGGCGAGCTTCAACGCGCCGATCTTGGCAAGCAGCGGGTGGCCATCCGTCAGTGCCTCGGCAAGCGGGGTGATGCCGACGCCTTTGGGCACATCACCCTCGGTGGCGACATGGTAGCCATTGACGAAGGAGAGCGTTACTGCGCCCTGCCCGGCCAGCGGGCTGTGGCCCTTGAGCGCCACCGTGATCTCGGCGGCGTTCGGCTTGGCAGCAAGTGGTGCAGCCTCGCGCATCGCAGCACGCAGGTCGGTGTATTTCCACGCCTCATTGCGGCGTGTGGGCAGGCCTGCTGCAGCGAAGGTCGCGAATGCGTCTTCTCGTGCGCTGGCAAGGCCCGGCAAGCTGGCCTTCATGACGGGGAAACGGTCGATCAGCGCGCTTTCGGCGGCGCTGCGCATGGGTGTGATCTTGGCGGTCATGACAATCTCACGCCGCGCTCTGGTAATCGCGGTAGCCATTGGCTTCCAGCTCGAGCGCCAGTTCCGCGCCGCCAGATTTGACGATCTGGCCACGGCTCATCACGTGCACGGTGTCCGGCTTGATGTAATCGAGCAGGCGCTGGTAGTGGGTGATGACGAGGAAGGCGTGCTCCGGGTC
>JBOFFB010000384.1:0-1978 GCA_051648385.1 Allobosea sp. | reverse complement strand
TCCACCCGGCCCTGCCAGCGTCTGACGGCACCTGGCAAATCGCCGGCAGCACCGATGTGGCGCTGGCGACAAAAGTGGTGACGCTAGCAGCCCAGCGCTCTGCGCTGGGAATTACAGACGACAGCCAGCGCTATGCGCTGGGAATTACAGACGAAAGCCAGCGCTATGCGCTGGCTGTGGCGGGCGGCTGAATTCAGGCCGCCGCGCGTTTGCTCTTGAAGTAGTAACCGGCGGCGATCACCACTGCCGCTCCAATGGCAGCCGCGCCGTAATGCGGGACCGCTGATGGTCCCAACCCCAGCGGATTGACCGTTACAGGCACCGTCATGACCCAAGACGGGATGGCGGTCTTCATCCACTCAAGAACGGCGACGTCACTGACGATCATTTCGCCGGCGATATAACCCAGCAAGGCCGCGCCGAACCAGATCAACAGCGGGTAGCGGGTCAGCAGATCCATGACGATCTGCGAACCATAGATGATCAGCGGGATCGACAGCAGCAGGCCGAAAATGAACAGTTCGGGGTGTCCGCGTGAAGCTGCCGCAATCGCGATCACATTGTCGAGGCTCATCACCGCGTCGGCGATTGCAATTGTGCGTACGGCCCGCCAGAGGCTGTCCGAGCTTTCGATGTCGCTATGCGCTTCCTCTTCACCGACGACAAGTTTGACCGCGATCCAGAACAGCAGCAGCCCGCCGACGACCTTCAGGAACGGCAAGGCCATCAGGTAGGACACCACCAGCGCAAAGATGATGCGCAGGAAAATGGCAGCACCAGCACCCAGCCAAATGCCGATCTTGCGCTGCTTTTCGGGCAGCGAACGGCACGCCAGCGCAATCACGACGGCGTTGTCGCCGGACAAAAGCAGATCGATCCAGACGATCTGGAGAACCGAAAGCCAGAACTGGCCAGAGGTGAAGTCCATGATGAGCAGTGTCTCCCGCAGAATTCACAGCTTCACGCTGCTATTCGTTTGCCCTTATTGGTGGCGCGCATGGCCCGCGTCAAGCGCCTCGCACCCTCTTATCCCAGCGTCGTCTCGATAGCCTTGCCAGCTGCGGCAGTATTGGCGCTGCCGCCCAGATCGCGGGTGCGGGTGCGGGCATCCGACAGGCCGCGCTCGATGGCGGCAACAATCGCGTTGGCTGCTTCGACCTCACCCAGATGTTCAAGCATCATGGCGGCCGACCAGATCTGGCCAACCGGGTTGGCGATGCCCATCCCGGCGATGTCAGGCGCCGAGCCATGCACGGGCTCGAACAAGGATGGAAACGCTCCGGTCGGGTTGATGTTCCCTGAGGGCGCGATGCCGATGGTGCCGGTGCAGGCGGGGCCAAGGTCGGACAGGATGTCGCCGAACAGGTTGGAGGCCACGACGACGTCGAAATAGTCCGGCTTCAGGACGAAATGCGCGGTCAGGATGTCGATGTGAAACTGGTCGGTGCGCACTTCGGGATACTTCTTGGCCATCTCGGCCACGCGCTCATCCCAGTACGGCATGGTGATCGAGATGCCGTTGGACTTGGTGGCGCTGGTCAGATGCTTCTTTGGCCGCGTCTGGGCGAGATCGTAGGCGTACTTCAGGATGCGGTCGACGCCGATGCGGGTCATCACGGTTTCCTGGATCACCGTTTCGCGCTCGGTGCCACCGAAGATGCGGCCGCCGATGGAAGAATACTCACCCTCGGTGTTCTCGCGCACCACCCAGAAATCGATATCGCCAGGCTTGCGGCCCGCCAGCGGCGACGGCACGCCGGGCATCAGGCGCACAGGGCGCAAGTTCACGTACTGGTCAAAAGCGCGGCGGAACTGCAGCAGCGAGCCCCAGAGCGAGATGTGATCGGGGATCTTGTCCGGCATGCCGACGGCGCCGAAGAAGATCGCATCGTGCTTGCCGATCTTGTCCTGCCAATCATCGGGCATCATCTGCCCGTGCTTGGCGTAGTAGTCATAGGATGCGAAATCGAACTGGTCG
>JBOFFB010000383.1:0-4383 GCA_051648385.1 Allobosea sp. | reverse complement strand
CCGAGCCCGAGATCATTGGTGTCGCCGAGCCCCATGGCGAGGAACACCGCGTCATAGTCGCGTCTGAGGCTGGTCATGGTGATGTCGCGGCCAAGGCGCTTGCCATAGTCGATGGTGATGTTGCCGACGGCGAGGATGTAGTCGACCTCATCCTGCGCCACATCATTCGTGGCCTTGTAGGCGGCAATTCCGAACTCGTTGAGGCCGCCAGCCTTGGCATTGGCCTCGAAAACCGTGACCTTGTGGCCCAATGTCGCGAGCTTGTGAGCGCAGGCGAGACCAGCAGGCCCGGCTCCGACCACTGCGACATGCCGACCTGTGGCAGTGCCAGCCTTGTAGAACTGCTTGCCGGCGGCGAATGCCGTGTCAGTGGCGTGGCGCTGCAGGCGGCCGATCTCGATGGCCTTGCCTTCCGACACCTCGCGCACGCAGACGCCTTCGCAGAGGTTTTCAGTCGGGCAGACGCGGGCGCACATGGCCCCCATGATGTTGCTGTCGAGGATCGTCTTGGCCGCTCCGATCGGATTTTTCGTGGCGATCTGGCGGATGAAGAGCGGGATGTCTATCGATGTCGGACACGCCGTCACGCAGGGCGCGTCATGGCAGAACAGGCAGCGTTCGGCTGCGACCCGGGCCTCGTTTGGCGCAAAAGCGGGAGCCAAGTCGGCGAAGTTGTCGTTGATCGCCGCTGCGTCCAGACGTCCTGACCTGATATCCGACATCATAACTCCCTGGCGAAGCATGGCGGCAAACGAGCCGCGTTAGATCATCCCGCATTGAGATGGATTCCATCTCAATGCGGAAAGATGAACGATAATAATAAGTTAGAGCATCGCGTACTCACAAAACCGGTACCCACTTTTGTGCGCTATGCTCTAAGGGACGGTAATCAAATTTTGACCATCTGATCAAACGACAACAGACGAGTCAATCCGGGGGATGCCGTGCCGTTTCGGTGGACCGCGCCTGCACTGTTTTGAGCACATGCACGCGCAGTGCCGAAGAGAGGTTGGTGCGACCGCGATTGCCATCGATCTCGGCGACAAGGGAGGCAAGGCTCATGCCACGCATCGCCGATATCGCTTTCAATTCGGCCCAGAAGGGTTCTTCCAGTGAGATCGATGTCGCGTGTCCGGCGATCGACAGCGAGCGCTTGACGACCCCGGAGCCCTCGCGAACCCGGCCATCGGCGGCAGGCCGGGAATGGCCGGGGTGACTAGCCATCTTCCAGCTTTGATCCGCTCAACCTGTGGCCATCAAGCTGACGGTTGGCGATGTCCTTTGCAGCCTTGGCGGTCACGCGTTCTGCCTTGCTCAAGCCAAAGCTGACACGGTTCTCAGCGGCGGCCTTCCCGGCTTCGGCGCGGGCCTTTTGCTTTCTGGCAAGTCTGAGGTTGATGATGTCGGCGCTCATCGTGCCACAATGCACCTGTTGTTCAGGGTTTCTTGCGGAAAGCGTCGAGGCTCAGCACCTGAGCAGATCCCTTGTCGTCACCCGCGGGATCCGGCTCAGCAGCGGGCTTGCTCGGAGCAAGGGCTTTGGCACCAGTCTTGGTGCCGGTCTTGGTTGGAGGCACAGGCTCGGCTGGCTTGATCGCCAGAGCATCACCGCCGCCGACGTTCTGCAGCGCGGGGGCCTTGCCTGCCAGCTTGAGTGCTGGCGGCTGCTTGTCGTCCTGCGTGCCAACGGGCGAAGCGGAACCCGCCGCGCCTGACACAGCTGCGTCGCCATTCAACTCGAACTTCAGGCCGAACTGAACGGACGGATCAAAGAAGCCGACCAGCGCATCAAACGGGATCAGCAAGCGCTCGGGGATACCGGAGAAAGACAACCCGACCTCGAAGGCGTGTTCCGTGATGCCCATGTCCCAGAACTGGTGCTGGAGCACGATGGTCATCTCTTCGGGATACTTGTCGCGCATGCGCTGCGACAGACGAACACCGGGAAAGTCCGTGCGGAACGAGACATAAAAGTGGTGGTCGCCCGGCAAACCTTCGCGACCGGCATCGGCGATCACCTTGCGGACAACGCCCTTGAGCGCCTCCTGCACCAGAAGGTCATAGCGGATCAGGTCTTTGGAAGGCGTCGGATTTGTCATCAGGTGAAAATAGACGATTCCGTCGGGAAGGCGAGACGTTTTCGACACGCTGTTCTGGATGAAGGCGACAGGTCGTCAGGGAAGGTGGAGGATTCTGTTGCCAGGCTCCCAAAGAAACAAAACTCTGGAGGAGCCTCGACAGCGATGTGTGAAGGTGGAGGATTCTGTTGCCAGGCTCCCAAAGAAACAAAACTCTGGAGGAGCCTCGACAGCGATGTGTGAAGGTGGAGGATTCTGTTGCCAGGCTCCTCCGGGCCCCGCCTTTACGCTGCGAAGCGAAAGGACTTAGGTTTGTGTGCTAGTACCGCTCACGCGGCAACAGCAACACGCGCATTGTTGTCATTGGCAACTATGCTTAGGCCCGATGACGGTGGAACCATGCCGAGCAAAAGCCAATCCTTTACACCCTCGTCGATCCTGTTTCGCCCCCGCCTGAAACCAGCACGCTGATCTGAGGTGGAGGCGCCGGGTACCGCCCCCGGGTCCGAATGGTTTATTTCGATTGCCGTTTATCACCATAGCCGGATTGCTCCGGCGACTTCGATATAGCGATGATATGAGCCGGATGAAAGGGCGCATGACGCGCTTGCTGGGCGCCAGCTGTAACAAAGTTCCTCGTGTGCCGAATTCGGTTCATCGAATAGATGATCGAAATCGGGAGAGGGCCATGCCAGCCACAGTTGTCAGACGTGCCGCACTGATCGGGATTGGCGTTGCTGGCTTGACGGCCCTGGGGCTGAGCGTGTCATGGATTTTGCCCGTTGCCGGGTCTGAAATCTTCACCGATCTCGTTCGCGGCGTTGGTGCCGGGGGGTATGACGTCGTGGCGTACTTCAGCGCAGGGCGGCCTGTCGCAGGCTCGGCGCAGATCACGCATCCGTGGAATGGTGCGGTCTGGCGCTTTTCGAACATGGCCAATCGCGACGCCTTCGCCGCCGCACCTGAACGCTATGCGCCAGCCTATGGCGGGCATTGTTCATGGGCAGCCGCTCAGGGCTACAAGGCGAAGGGCGATCCAAACAACTGGAAGATTGTCGGCGGTCGCCTGTTTTTGAACTACAACGCCGATGTGCAGAAAACCTGGGAGACGAACATTCCCGGCTTCATTGCATCGGCTGACAGCAACTGGCCGGGCTTGCGGCAAAAATGACGGGGACGTGGCTCGCCACCGGCTGCGAATCGAAAGCTGATGGCCTATATCAAGCACCATGAAAGCCTATCATGATCTGATGAGCCGTGTGCTCGACGAGGGCACGCCCAAGACCGACCGTACCGGCACCGGCACCCTCGCGGTTTTTGGCCACCAGATGCGCTTTGATCTGAGTGACGGCTTTCCGCTGGTAACCACCAAGAAACTGCATCTGAAATCCATCATCCACGAACTGATCTGGTTCCTCAGGGGCGACACCAATGTGCGCTACCTGCAGGAGAACGGCGTCAGCATCTGGGATGAGTGGGCTGACGAAAACGGCGATCTTGGGCCGGTCTATGGCCGCCAGTGGCGCTCATGGGCTGCGCCCGACGGGGCCGTCTTCGACCAGATTGCCTGGGTGACCAACGAAATCCGGACCAATCCTGACTCGCGCCGCCTGATTGTCTCGGCATGGAACCCGGCGGATATCCCCAAGATGGCGCTGGCGCCTTGCCATTGCCTGTTCCAGTTTTTCGTGGCTGATGGCCGCCTGTCGTGCCAGCTTTACCAGCGCAGCGCTGATGTGTTCCTTGGTGTGCCGTTCAACATCGCGTCCTATGCGCTGCTGACCCACATGATGGCGCATGTCACCGGCCTCAAGCCCGGCGAATTCGTGCATTCCTTCGGCGATACGCACCTGTACAGCAACCATCTGGAACAAACCCGGCTGCAGCTCAGCCGCGAACATCGCCCCTTGCCGACGTTGAGGCTCAGTCCGGATGTCAGGCGGCTGGAGGACTTTCGCTTCGAGGACATCGGCATCGAGGGCTACGATCCGCATCCGGCCATCAAAGCGCCGATCGCGGTATGAGCGTTGACGTGCGGGATTTTGTGTTATAACGTCGGAATAACAGGAGTTCATAAGCATGACCGCACTGAAAGTCCGCAAAATCGGCAACTCCACTGGCGTGATCCTGCCTAAGGAAGTCCTTGACCGGCACAACATTTCACCCGGCGACATTGTGCAGCTCAGCGAACGTGGTGCGGAACTGGTGATCACGCGCGACGATGATGCCTTCTCGCGGCAGATGGAGGCGGCCCGTCATGTCATGCGCCGTCGCTTCTCGGCTCTGCGCGAACTTGCCAAGTGAG
>JBOFFB010000382.1:0-5872 GCA_051648385.1 Allobosea sp. | reverse complement strand
GAAGTGAAGGGCGCGCGGCGCTGGCTTTCCGTGGCCGGCATGACCATCCAGCCATCTGAATTCCTCAAGCCCGCCTTCGTTGTGCTGGTGGCCTGGGCCTTCTCGGAAAGCGCAAAGCGGTCCGATGTACCTGGCACGGCGCTGGCACTCCTTCTGCTGCCGCTGACGGTGGTGCCGCTGATCCTTCAGCCGGATTTCGGCCAGACCATGCTGGTCACGCTGGTCTGGGCCGGGCTGTTTTTCATCGCAGGCCTGCACTGGTTCTGGATCATGGGCCTTGGCAGCGTGGGCATTGTCGGCATTGTCGCGGCCTATGAATTCGTGCCCCATGTGCGCGAACGGATCGAGCGCTTCATGGACAAGAACTCTGGCGACAACTTCCAGGTCGACACGGCGCTCGAAGCTTTTTCGGCTGGTGGCTTTCTGGGCAAGGGTCCCGGCGAAGGCTCGGTCAAGCGCATCTTGCCCGACGCGCACACCGATTTCATCTTTGCGGTCACCGCCGAAGAGTTCGGTGTCGTGGCGTGTCTGGTCATCGTCGCCATCTTCGCCACCGTGGTGCTGCGCGCGCTCTGGGTGGCGCTGGCCTCGGAAGACCCGTTCCGGCGCTTTGCCGTCACCGGCCTTGCCATGCTGTTCGGCATTCAGGCCTCGATCAACATGCTGGTTAATGTACATCTGATGCCTGCCAAGGGCATGACCTTGCCGTTCATATCCTATGGCGGCTCCTCGCTCTGGTCTCTGGCGCTTGGTACCGGCTTCCTGATTGCGCTGACCCGCAAGCGTCCGCGCGCCGAGGAAATGGACCAGTTCACGGATAACACCCGCCATGGCCGCAGCTGAATCACCCTTGAAAGTCCTGCTTGCCGCTGGCGGCACCGGGGGGCATCTTTTCCCCGCCGAGGCGCTGAGCCATGCCTTGCGCCGCCGCCGCATTTCCGTGTCGCTTGTGACGGACTCCCGCGCTTTCGAGTTCGCCAGCAATTTCCCCGCTGACGATGTTCATTCCGTGCCTGCTGGCACACCCTCCAGCCGCTCGATCCTCGGCAAGATCACGGCGGCAATCGAAATCGGCAAAGGCGTGTTGAGCGCCCGCACGCTTCTTGGCAAGATCAATCCCGATGTGGTCGTCGGCTTCGGCGGCTACCCTACCGTGCCGCCGATGCTCAGCGCCAGCATGGGCAAATTCCGAACCATCATCCACGAGCAGAACGCCGTGATCGGGCGCGCCAACCGCTTTCTGAGTTCCCGCGTCGGTGTCATCGCCACAGGCTTTGCCGATGTCGGCGGCCTGACTGACGAGGCCCGGGCAAAGTGCGTGCATGTCGGCAACCCGGTGCGTCCCGCTGTGGCCCATGCGGCCGGCACGCCGTACCAACAGCCCGAAACACTGGGCGATCTCCGGGTGCTGGTGTTTGGCGGCAGCCAGGGCGCGCGCATCATGGCCGAAGTGGTGCCCGCCGCACTGGAGCAGATGAGCACGACTGAGCTTGCTCGCCTCGTGATCGTGCAGCAGGCCCGCGTCGAGGATTCAAAACGCGTGCGCGACATTTATGAACGCCTTGGGCTTCGCC
The DNA here is from genome assembly GCA_051648385.1 of Allobosea sp. GTDB lineage: Bacteria > Pseudomonadota > Alphaproteobacteria > Rhizobiales > Beijerinckiaceae > Allobosea. The sequence goes on along the minus strand of JBOFFB010000382.1, from coordinate 4,298 downwards.
ACGAAATCGCGCCATTCTTCGAAAACCTGCCCGAGCGCCTCGCCCAGGCGCAACTGGTCATTGGGCGCTCGGGAGCTTCCACCGTCGCTGAGCTTGGTGTCATCGGGCGGCCTTCCATCCTTGTGCCTTTGCCCGGCGCACTCGATCAGGATCAGGCAGCAAATGCGCAGTCGCTCGCCCGCATCGGCGCTGCCATCGTGATCATGCAGCCCGAATTCACGCCCAAGCGTCTTGCAGCGGAGTTGCACGCCGCGCTGAGCGAACCTGCCGCGCTCAGCGCGGCAGCCCTCGCCGCAAAGAGCGCCGGCATCCCCAACGCCGCCGAGCGCCTCGCCGATCTGGTGATCGCAACAGCACGGGGCGAGTGATGACCCGCACATCGTCGTCATTCCGGGACCGCACAAAGCGGAGTCCGGAACCCATCCGCACAATGTTCGGTGCAGCTTCTGCATCCCACTGGTCATGGCTTCCGGGCTCGGCTATGCCGCCCCGGAATGACGATCAGTTCAACGTCATCTGACCCGCCCGCCAAGGACCTTGCCCATGAAAATGCCCGTACAGACCGGCCCAATCCACTTCATCGGCATTGGCGGCATCGGCATGTCCGGCATTGCCGAAGTGCTGCATAACCTTGGCTATCAGGTTCAGGGCTCGGACGCGTCCGACAACAACAACGTCAAGCGGCTCAGCGAGAAGGGCATCAGGACCTTCATTGGCCACTCCGCCGAGAACATTGCCGGGGCCGAGGTCGTGGTCGTGTCCACCGCCATCAAGCGTGACAATCCCGAGCTGGCCATGGCGCGCGAGAAGCGCCTGCCTGTGGTGCACCGCGCCCAGATGCTGGCCGAGCTGATGCGCCTCAAATCCTGCGTGGCGGTGGCCGGCACCCATGGCAAGACCACGACCACTTCGCTGGTCGCAACTCTGCTCGACAAGGGCGGGCTTGATCCGACCGTGATCAACGGCGGCATCATCAACGCCTATGGCACCAATGCCCGCATGGGCGATGGTACGTGGATGGTCGTCGAGGCGGATGAAAGTGACGGCACTTTCCTGCGCCTGCCAGCCGATGTCGCCATCGTCACCAATATCGACCCCGAGCATCTCGACCACTTCAAGACCTTCGACGCCATCAAGGCCGCGTTTCGCTCCTTTGTCGAGAACCTGCCCTTCTATGGCTTTGCCGTGATGTGCATCGATCACCCGACAGTCCAGACGCTTGTCAGCCAGATCGAGGACCGCCGCGTGATCACTTATGGCGAGAACCCGCAAGCCGATGTGCGCCTCATGAATGTCGATCTCACCGGTGGAAAGTGCCGCTTCACCGTGCTGATCCGCGATCGCAAGCGCGGCACGGAAGTCGAGATCAACGATCTCGTGCTGCCGATGCCCGGCCATCACAATGCGCTCAATTCCACTGCTGCCATCGCCGTGGCCTACGAACTGGGCGTGACGCCGGAGAAAATTCGCGAGGCCATCGGCAGCTTCGGCGGCGTCAAGCGCCGTTTCACCAAGACTGGCGAGTGGAACGGCGCGCTGATCTTCGACGACTACGGCCACCACCCGGTCGAGATCGCCGCTGTGCTCAAAGCCGCCCGCGCCTCCACCACCAGCCAGGTGATCGCCGTGGTGCAGCCCCATCGCTACACGCGGCTGCATTCGCTATTTGCTGACTTCTGCACCTGTTTCAACGATGCCGATGCCGTCATCGTCGCGCAGATCTACGCGGCAGGCGAGCAGCCGATCGAAGGTGCTTCGCGCGACGACCTTGTCGCCGGTATCAAGGCCGCAGGCCACCGTAACGTGCAGGCGCTCGACAACAAGGCCGCGTTGGCGAGACTGGTCGGCGGCCTCGCCAGGAACGGTGACTATGTCGTGCTGCTAGGTGCGGGCGATATCACGCAATGGGCCTATGCGCTGCCGGGCGAACTGGAGAAGCTGAGGGTTTGAGCACGGCCACAATGCACATGTCGGGCAAGGCAGGCCATCACGCATATCAGACTTCGGGCTTCATTCCGGAGATCGAAGGATTGCGGGCGTTAGCAGTTCTCGCAGTGGTCATATACCATTCTAAAGCAGATATATTGCCGGGTGGTTTTGTCGGCGTCGATATGTTCTTCGTCATATCCGGCTTCTTGATCACACGTCTACTGATCAAGGAACTTGCTGGAACCGGCAAGATAGACATCATCAGTTTTTGGGCAAGACGCGCAAGACGCCTTGTTCCCCACGCGTTAATTGTGCTTTGCGCATGCTTTGGGATTGGATACTTCATTGTAGCACCCCATCGCTGGCCCGATATGGCGACTGATCTGTCGATGGCGGCAATTCAGCTATCTAACTATTGGTTCTCTTCAAAACTGACTGACTACTTCACTTATAATGACCCACAAAGCGTCGCACTGCATTTTTGGTCGTTATCTATAGAGGAACAGTTTTATATTGTTTGGCCATTTATTCTATTTGTGCTATACAAAATCCAAAAAATTAATTTCTCTAGAAATTTTATATTAGTCGCTTTAACTATCATGATCATATCGATTTTCATAAATTTCCAATACATGGAAATCAGCCAGAGGAGAGCATTTTTCCATCTTGAAGCTCGCATCTGGCAGTTGGCAACCGGAGCATTAATCGTCGGATTTATTGATCATATACAAAAGATCAACCCGCTCGGACTCTATCTTGCCCGTCAGTGCGGATTGGCGGGAATGCTCATTGCGATATTCATCTTCAATGATCAGATGGATTACCCGGGAGTGGCCTCACTGCTGCCGACATTGTCAGCCGCTGCATTCATTGTAGGCGTGAACGGCCCTGCACAGAAGCTCGCACCATATTCCATACCTGATCCGGCCAGTGGCCTTGTCCTTATGCCAGGTATGGGGTGGCTCGGCGCGCGTTCTTATGGTTGGTACCTGTGGCATTGGCCACTGATGCTCGCAGCAGGCACGTTTTGGCCCGGCCAATCCATTGCCATGTTGTTAGCAGCAGCGCTCGGGCTAGTGCTTGCAGCGCTTGTTTTTGTTGCCGTCGAGAATCCGATCAGACGCAATGATACCGTTTTCGCTGGGCGTTTCGCCAGCATTGGTATGGCGGTCATATCGATTGCCGTGTTTTGCGCAGCTGCATACGCTTTTCCCCAACTCGGCCATTTTCAAACGCAAGCTGCAAAACAACTTGTCGATCAGTTAGCGGCAGCTCGCATTGATTTGGGCCGCAATTACACTGATTTATGCCATCTGGATTTGCACCAGATCGAGCAACCTGATTGTGAGTATGGCAATGTTGGCGCGCAGAAGCGAGTCGTATTGTTTGGCGATAGCCACGCCGCACAGTGGTTTTCAGCACTTGAAGAATCGGCATCACGACAAGGGTGGTCGTTGCGAGCCTGGACGAAATCCAGTTGTCCGTCGGCTGATGTTGCGATCTACTATCCCCCAAAGCGGGCATATTTTCAGGAATGCGATCAGTGGCGTACGCGCGTCATGGAGCGGCTCACTGGGCTGGAGAAGCCCGATCTTGTGATCATATCCAACTTGTCGATCTATTCCGGATGGCTGTGGGATAAGGTATCCAAACAGGTTATCTGGCGTGCTGGTGCCGATGCCGAGCTCCAGCGCGGCCTTTCAAAAACGCTTATCGCCCTATCGCGTGCCGGCGTTCCTGTCCTCGTTATCAGAGACACCCCAAGTACTTATGTCTCAGCCAGTGATTGTCTTGCGCGCGAGGGCGGCAAATCATGTGAGCGACCGAAGCGCGAGGCTCTTGGAAACAGTGCTAACGACATCGAAGTTGCACATCGTATAGGTGGAAAAACGATGTCGATTGATCTGACCGAAAAAATATGTAGTCCGATCATGTGTCCTTTGACTTCACAAGAACGAATTATTTATCGCGATTCACATCATCTGACTTCTAACTTTGCGAGATCTCTCAGTCATAATTTTGATATTTACCTGAAACACTAATAAATAAATATTTATCTATTACATAATTATTTGCTTTACTGAATAATTATCATTATAAATGACAAAATTATGTATCTTTATAAAGAACAAAATTATGTATCTTTTATTCTGTATTTTTCTCATTGACACCAATTTATTATCAATCTTGATAACTGGGTTCAGTCCAGCAGGCTACGGCAGCGAACAGGCGATAGGGCGGCTTATCGCGCTCCGACAAATTCACTCTTTGCCTCACTCCGCCGCTTCCACCCTATACGCCATGGGATCATAGTTCAGTATCGGCGAGAGCCAGCGTTCGATCTCGAAGATGCTCATGTCCTTGCGCAC
>JBOFFB010000381.1:0-1868 GCA_051648385.1 Allobosea sp. | reverse complement strand
CCCTGGGATTCATCGGCGATCGGTTGCATCGGCTGAAGATCTGCCTGTGTCGTGAAGCTCCGGAATAAACCGCTGCACTGACCAACAATCAGGATCGGACAAGCGAACGGGCCAGAATCCGACAACGCCGCGACCCTTTCGATCATCGTGTCCGAGATGATTGCCAGAGAGGCCCCGCAATCGCGAATGATGTACCCGATCTCATCATTCGTCAGATGCGTGCTTGCCGTCGTGTAGTAGAGCCCGCATCGGTCCGCTCCGAAGCAGATCTCGAGAAATTCCCGCCGGTTCTCCATCAGGATCACAATATGATCGGCGCGCTTCAGCCCCATGCTGCGGAACACATGCGCGGCCTGGTTGGCCCGCATTTCCAGTTCTTCGAATGTCACGGTCTCGCCGCTTGTGCTCATCCGGAACGCGATGTCCCGCGGCCTTTCAAGGGCATGGCATCGCGGATGAAAGCGTTGGAGATCACATTGCATGATCGTCAAACCGGATGACGGTCTTTCCGAAAATGTCCAGCTTGCCATACTCCGCCAGCGCCAACTTCAGATCCGCAAAGCCATATGTCGTACCAATCACGGGACGCACCTCGTGCTGGGCCATTGCCGCCAGCATGGCTTCGAAGCCGTCGCGATGCCCGACTGTGACGCCCTGCAATCTGACCTGCCGGGTCACGATCGCACCCAGCGGCAGTATCGGTCCAAGCCCCGAAAGCACACCGATCAGCGCAATCGTGCCGCCGATCCTGATGCTCTTGACGGACTGCGCCAGCGTCGTCTCGCCGCCCAGTTCGATGATGGTGTCGAAGCCGCCGCGGTCGGTGCAAATCTCGCGTGCGAGGCGTGACCATTCTGGCGTGGTTCTGTAGTTCACGGTCATGTCCGCGCCGAGAGCACGCACACGTTCAAGCTTCTCGTCGCTCGACGAGATGACGGTCACATGCGCGCCATGCAGCTTGGCAAAGGCCAGCGCGAAGAGCGCAACGCCACCTGTTCCCTGAACAAGCACGCGATCACCTGGCTTGGTTGCCGCGTGGATCGCGATGGCGCTCCAGGCCGTCAGAGCGGCGCAGGGCAGCGTCGCGGCCTCTTCATTGGTCAGATAGTCCGGCACGAGGACCACACCTTCTTCAGACAGGCACACGAACTCAGCCATCACGCCATCGAGCGGGCCGCCCAACGCGGACGCAAACCGTCGCGGCGTCGGTTCGCCTGAAATCCAGTTCTGGAAGTATGTCGGACATACCCGATCGCCAATTTTCACGCGCGTCACACCGTCTCCGACAGCGGCCACTGTGCCGACACCATCGGATACCGGGATCAGCGGCAATTCTCCGGTGGCCCGGCCATAGCCACGGACAGGAACAATCAGGTCGCGCGCGTTCAGCGATGCGGCATGCATGCGGATCAGAACCTGCCGGTCCTTCGGGATTGGCTCAGGTCGCTCGGAGAGTTTGAGGTGATCGAAACCCCAATCTCCCTCGATCTGAAAAACACGCATCGACTGGCTCCTTGCCTGGCTCAGAACAGATTTGGCATCGGGTCCCAACGACCCAGACGATCAAGCAACATGGCGGCGCTGCCGTCCGTCAGGGCTGCCACCTGGGCAGCTCCAATGTGGCGTGTGAAAGGATAGCAATCCCGCAACCCCTCGGCCCCCATGGCATGCAGCAGGCGGGGCAATTCGGCCTGCGCAAGGTTGACGGCATTCACCTTCGCTGCCGCCGCGAGATGGCGCGTGTCGCGGCCTGAATCCATGGCCTGACTTGCGGCTTCCACCAAAGCCCACGCGGCCGCGAGCGCCGTCGCCGATACTGCAAGCTCGTTTCGCCAAACAGGATGCTGCATCAGCTGCTTGCCAAATGT
>JBOFFB010000380.1:0-12510 GCA_051648385.1 Allobosea sp. | reverse complement strand
CGGATATAGCTGAACATTCCCTCAACCCGATCATCCCGTCCGCGCATCGCAAATCACTCCAAACCCGCAAAGCGAGTGAATCACAAAACCGAAAATCCGGGGAGAGTTTTTCAGCGGCCTGCTAGATCATCCTGCATGGGGATGGAGTCCATCCCCATGCGGAAAGTTGATCGATCACGACAAGATTGAGCATTGCGTCCTCACAAAAGCATGCCCTCGCCTTCGCGAGGGCATGCTTTTGTGTGCAATGCTCTGAGCACCGCGATTTCGCTCACGCTCATTCGATGCCTATCTCAGCACAGTGGCCTTGACCCACCATTCCGGGTGCCTTGCTGATATCTGGCGTGCAGCCTTGGCGCTTTGGGTTGCGGAGCCAAACAAGCCAAAGCAGGTTGCGCCAGAGCCCGACATGCGGGCCAGCCTGCAACCATCAGCAGCGTCGAGCGACTCAAGGACGGTATCGATTTCCGGTGCAAGTCGCCGCGCCGGGTCTTCCAGATCATTGCCGTGACCGCGCTTCAGCGTGGCCATCAGGCCTTCGGCATCTTCCGGGCCGTCCGCATGCCATGGATCAGTATCATCGGCAGCGGCTTCGCCCGCGTTCCGGCGCAGCATCTCGCCCGGATTGAGCTTCAGCGCCAGGAAGACCCGAGCCGTCGGCACGGCAACCCCAGGATTGACCAGCACGGCGAACAATCTTGGCAGATCAAGCCGCAAACCCAGAAGCTCGCCAGTGCCCCGCATCGTGGTGGCGTGGGAGCCGAGGCAAACCGGAACGTCTGCGCCGGTCTCGCAGGCAGCCAACATCACGGCCGGGTGCGCGCGATGGAGGCCATTCAAGCGCACGAGCAGGCGCAACGCCGCCGCCGCATCAGCCGAGCCGCCACCGATGCCCGAAGCAACCGGCAGCCGCTTGGTCAGGCTGAAATGGCCGCTGCGGAGCTCTGGCAGCCGGGCCGCAAGATTGGCTGCGGCACGCAACACCAGATTGCTGTCATCGACCTCAAGGCCAGCGGCGAACCTGCCAGTTATGCTCAGGCCAACAGGACGCGCCGGATCAAGTGACACCACATCACTGACCCCTGCGAACATGACCAGCGAACTCAGCTCATGATAGCCATCGGCACGGCGGCCATGCACGATCAGGTTGAGATTGATCTTTGCTGGAGCGCGGGTCGTCAGTTGGGCTGGCATGACGCGGGCATAAGCGCTTTGGCGTCCTCAGCCATCATTCTTCGTGGGCGGCTCGACCTCGGCAGATGCCGGTTTTGGCAAGTCCTCCATGCCGTTTTCGATCTTCTTGAGAATCTTCGGCAGGTCATCCGGATCAGGATTCAGATCGCGCGCGTGGTTCCACTGGAAGCGGGCTTCGAGCCTGCGCCCGACGCGCCAATAGGCATCGCCGAGATGGTCGTTGATCACCGGATCGGAGGGCTTGAGGTCAATGGCACGTTCCAGTTCGCGCACGGCCTCGTCGTAGCGCCCCATGCGGAAATGCGCCCAGCCAAGGCTGTCGATGATGTAGCCATCGCGCGGCTTCAGTTCCACGGCCTTGCGCAGCATACCGAAGGCTTCATCGAGGTTGATGCCCTGATCGACCCAGGAATAGCCGAGATAATTCAGGACCAGCGCCCGGTTGGCCCCCATGTTTTCGGGGATCAGTTCCAACGCCTTCTTCAGATCCACTTCGGCCAGCGGCCAACGCTTGGTGCGCTCATAGGCGATACCGCGCGCGTAGTAGAGGCTCCAGTGATGCCGCTCCGCGGTCTTGATGGTGGCGACAGCCCGCTCATAATAAGTGGCGGCGCGGGCAAAATCCTTTCGTCCACGATAAAGTCCGCCCAGGGCCGACAAGGCCTCCAGGTCATCGGGGTCTTCCTTGATCGCGGCTTCGAGATGTTTGACAGCGTCGTCCTTGCGACCAAGCGTCTCAAGACCAAGACCGATCTGGATTTCCGCGTTGCTCCGCAGTGGCGAATTTTGCGGCATCCGGTCATAGACCGCAATGGCATCGTCCGGCTGCTTGGCGCGCTCCAGCGTGTCACCAAGCGTCAGGATGGCGAGTTCGTGGGCGGGGTCGAGATAAAGTGCCAGCCTCAGATAGATGATGACAATGGAGGTTTCGTTGTCGTCACGGTTGCCCGCGCTGCCAAGGCCGTAAAGCGCCTCCGCGGCGCCTTGCTGCGCGGTCGATATGGTGCGTGACAAGGCCGGGGCAACAGCGCTGGGTTTGTCGGGGGTCAGGGTCGACAGTGCATCACGGATGATCGGGTGGTTCGGCAGAAGGCGGTTGAAACGCTCGTAGGTCTCCCGCGCACCGGTCACATCGCCACGGCGCGACTGAAAGCGGCCCCAGGCATCGACGATGCGCAAGGTGGTTGGGTCACCGTCATAGGTCGCTTTCAGCCGCTTCTGCGCCTCGGCGGTGTTGCCGAGAAGTTCAAAGATCAGCCCGGCATGATAATCCCGGAAGGTCGTGATCGAGCCGTCGCCACGCAACCGATCAATGGTTTCGATGGCTCGGGCCTGATCATTCAACCCTGCCAATGCCCAGGCGCTGAGCAAGGTCGAGGTGATGTCGGCGGCGCGGCCCCGGGCTCCGCCACGCAGCCGGTCACGGGCGGCCTGGAACTGGCGGTTCTTGATTGAGCGCACGGCCAGAGCCATCTGTGCCAGCCCGTTCGACGGATCACGTGCCACAATGCGCTCTGCCGCGCGGAAAGCGTCCGGCATGGCACCGTCGGACATGAACGCAATGAAAGAGCGCTCAATCAGCTCCTGGTTGCGTGGGTCGGACCTGAGCGCCTCGCGCAGAAACGTCGCTGCCGCGCTGGTGTCGCGTGCCGACCCAGCGATGAGCGCGGCAAGATAGTTGCCCTCGATGCTGTCAGCCGGCTCGAAGCGGTCCGGCTGGCGGACTTGCGTGTTGGCCTGTGCGAAACCCGCAGCAGTTCCAACCCAAGTCCCAAAAACAATGAGGCCGCCGAGAATGGCTCGTCTGGCACATGTTTTAAGTGCCCTGGCTTCGCGTGCGTTCCCTGCGATGCCGAAGCCTGAAAAAAATGTCACGCGCGTCTGCCTCGCTTTGAGTGGCCTTGCTGAATCGCCTTACGCATGACCCATAGCCGCCCAATGAGGCCAGCGCGAGATCAAAAGCCCGATCCATGATTTGCGTTGCAAGTTTGCCGCCATGCCGCCGATTGCACAAGGCGGCATCCATTTCACACCTGGATTGTCACGCAGGCGTGAACTCTGGCGGATTTTGTGCGGTATCAAGGCTACATGTTCGGGTAGTTCGGCCCGCCGCCGCCTTCCGGCGTCACCCAGTTGATGTTCTGCGACGGGTCCTTGATGTCGCAGGTCTTGCAGTGCACGCAGTTCTGCGCGTTGATCACGAAGCGCGGGTCGGTCTTCTTGTCCGCATCTCCGTAAACCACCTCATAGACGCCCGCCGGACAATACAGCCGCGCCGGTTCGCCATACATCGGCAGGTTTTTCGCAATTGGCACTGATGGGTCGAGCAGTTTCAGATGCGCCGGCTGGTCTTCCTCGTGGTTGGTCGACGACATGAAAACCGATGACAGCTTGTCGAACGAGATCACGCCATCAGGCTTGGGATAGCTGATGGGTGTGACCTGATCGAGCGGCTTCAGCGTCTCGTGGTCGGCCTTGCCGTGTTTCATGGTGCCAAAGGGCGAGAAGCCCGTGATCTCGTTGCACCACATGTCGAGCCCGCCGAGCATGACCCCGCCGATGGTGCCGAACTTCGACCACAGCGGCTTGACGTTGCGCACCGGCTTGAGGTCACGCCCGATTTCGGACGAACGCCAGGCATTCTCGTAGCCCACGACCTCGTCATGGGCACGGCCCGTCGCCAAAGCTTCGCTGAGATGCTCCGCCGCCAGCATGCCGGATATGATCGCGTTGTGGCTGCCCTTGATGCGCGGCACATTGACGAACCCGGCCGAGCAGCCAAGCAGCGCTCCGCCGGGAAAGGTCAGGCGCGGCACCGATTGCCAGCCGCCTTCGGTGATGGCGCGCGCGCCATAACTCAGGCGCTTGCCGCCCTCGAACACGTCACGCACCATCTCGTGCGTCTTGAAGCGCTGGAATTCGTCGAAGGGAGACAGCGTCGGGTTCTGGTAGTTGAGATGCACCACGAAGCCGACCGAAACCAGATTGTCGTCGAAATGGTAGAGGAACGAGCCGCCGCCTGTTGTCATGTCGAGAGGCCACCCGAATGAGTGCTGCACCAGACCCTTCACATGCTTGTCCGGCTGGACCTGCCACAGTTCTTTCAGGCCTAGCCCAAACTTCTGCGGCTCTTTGCCATTGGAAAGGTCATAGCGCTTGATCAACTGCTTGGAGAGGTTCCCGCGCACGCCTTCGCCGAACAACGTGTAGCGCCCGCGCAGTTCCATGCCGCGCGTGAAACGCTCCGATATGCTGCCATCCTTGGCGATGCCCATGTCGCCAGTGGCGATGCCGGTGACCGCGCCCTTGTCATCGTACAGGATCTCCGCGGCGGCAAAGCCCGGATAGATCTCGACGCCCAGCGCCTCGGCCTGCGCCGCCAGCCAGCGCGCCACGTTGCCGAGCGAGCCGACGAAATTGCCGTGATTGTCCATCAGCTTCGGCATGGCGAAATTGGGCAGGCGGATACCGCCCGATGGCCCGAGGAAGTAGAACTTGTCTTCGGTCACCTCGGTGGTCAATGGCCGCGCGCTGTCCGTGCGCCATTCAGGCAGAAGCATGTCAAGGCCGACCGGGTCGATCACCGCGCCGGACAGGATGTGCGCGCCGACCTCCGAGCCCTTCTCGACCACGACGACAGTCGCGTCCGGGTTGATCTGCTTGAGGCGGATCGCGGCAGCCAAGCCCGCAGGCCCCGCGCCCACGATCACCACGTCGTACTCCATCGCCTCGCGTTCGGGCATCTCGTGGTCCTGCATCGTGTCCATCATGCCCTCCCGGTGCGGTCAGATTGCCTCAGATAGTTTAGATATGAACTATCTTGTTTTCGCGGTTTTCTCAAGTACGTGTTTGGGCGAGGCGGGGCGCTGGCGCAAGAGGGTGAGAAAGCGCGGGGCAAATGGCGCGGGCTCCGCCGTCATCGCGTCGCTACGCTCGCGATGACGATTGTTGCATGCTACAAGCTCCTGCGATGCCTGCTGTCGAAACCCTCACCGCTGCCGAACTCGCCGATATCCTCGCTTTTCATGCTGAGGCGGGGGTGGATTGCGCGTTGGACGAGTTGGCGCATGACCGGTTCGTGGCTCTGCCGGCCCCGCGCGGCATGGCTGGGGCAGAGGCGAGCGCGGAAGATGGCCAACTTGCACCGCGCGCCCTCAACCGCAGCCAGCCTGCCGCGCCCGAGGTGCCGCGAGCCGCCATCACAGGTGCCGCGCTCAGTGCTGACGAGGCGGCCCAGAGCGCGACGGCGCTGGCCCGTGGAGCATCTACGCTGGACACGCTGAAAGCCGCACTGGCCGGTTTCGACGGCTGCGCGCTGAAAGCGACGGCCAAGAACCTGTGCTTTGCCGATGGCAACCCCGCCTCTCGCATCATGCTGGTTGGCGAAGCGCCGGGCGCCGACGAGGACCGGATGGGGCTGCCCTTTGTCGGGGTTTCCGGCCAGCTGCTTGACAGGATGCTCGCGGCCATCGGCCTTGCCCGTGCGACGGGTGTCTACATCGCCAACATCGTGCCGTGGCGGCCGCCCGGCAACCGCACGCCGACGACGCAGGAAATGATGATCTGCAAGCCCTTCATCGAGCGGCAGATCGAGCTTTGCGCGCCCGACATCCTCGTCACCATCGGCGCGCCGTCGTCGCAGGCGCTGCTCGGCGTCAAGGGCATCATGGCCGAGCGCGGCAAGTGGCGGGATTATCGCGCGGGCACACGCACCGTTCCGGCCATGCCGATGCTGCACCCGGCCTATCTTTTGCGCACGCCCATCGCCAAACGGCAGGCCTGGGCTGACCTTCGCGCGCTGAAAGCGGCGCTGGAGGCGCTGCCGCCGCGCACGTGAAGCAAACGCTCGGCTGAGGCATCGGCCCTTGCGCGGCACCGCCACAATGCCCATCATCTGACCATGCCAACAAAACTCCTGTCCCGCCGCGCCTTTCACCCATCCCGCTTCATTCCCGCCCGCTTCCTGCCAAAGAGCCTGCAAGCTCCCGCAGCCATCGTGCCGGTTGTGCGGCTCTATGGCGCCATCGGCATGGGCTCGTTCCCCGGTCAGCCGGGATTGTCGCTGGCGGGTGTCGCTGCGCAGCTAGAAAGCGCTTTCGAAATCGACGACGCCAAGGCGGTCGCGCTGCTGATCAAGTCTCCCGGTGGCTCGCCGGCGCAGTCGCACATGATCTACCAGCGCATCCGTGCGCTGGCCGCTGAGCACAAGCGACCGGTTTTCGCCTTCATCGAGGATGTCGGCGCGTCGGGTGGCTACATGCTGGCCTGCGCGGCAGACGAGATTTTTGCCGATCCGACCTCGATTGTCGGCTCGATTGGCGTTGTTTCTGCCGGGTTTGGCTTCACGGGACTGATCGAGAAGCTCGGCGTCGAGCGCCGGGTCTACACCTCCGGCACATCCAAGGCGATGCTCGACAGCTTCATGCCCGAACGCGGCGACGACGTGGCGCGCCTGAAGGAGTTGCAATCCGATGTCCATGAGGTGTTCATCGATCTGGTCAAGAAAAGTCGCGGTGAACGGCTAAAAGGCACGGATGACCGCCTGTTCAATGGGGCCTTCTGGACCGGGCGCAAGGCGCTGGAGCTAGGTCTTGTCGACGGGCTTGGCGATGTTCGTGCCGTGATGCGCCAGCGCTTCGGAGACAAGGTTGAGCTCAAGCTGGTGCAGGCACCATCGCGCGGCGGTCTGTTGCGCTTTCTGGTGCCGGGTCTGGCTGCTTCGCCCACCGTGCCGACCAGCCTGATTGATGCAAGCCAGATGATCGACGCGCTGGAGACGCGCGCCTTGTGGTCGCGCTACGGACTTTGAGGGGCAAACCTTCAGGTCACGCCTGTCACGGCCTTGTCATGGATAGATGTTGCTGCTCATGTGAATGGTGCCGTGCAGCGCTGAAGGAAGCCTGATGATCATTGTCCACGAACCCTCTGCCGGTGGAACTGGCCTTGACCGGATTGTGCTTGAGCAAGGCATGGCGATCCCGCCCGGTGCGCTGTGGATCGATCTGCTCGAGCCCACCCGCGCGGAAGATCATCTCGTCGAGGCGTTCCTCAAGATTTCGATCCCGACCCGCGAGGAAATGAAGGATCTGGAGCCATCCGAGATCATCTATTCGGAGGATGACGCCCGCTACATGACAGCCCGCGTGATCTGCCAGTCCGACACAGAGCAACCAAGCCTCGTGCCAGTGAGCTTCATCTTGACGGAGCAGGCGCTGGTCACCGTGCGCTATGACGAACCACGCTCGTTCACGATGTTCACGCAGCGCGCTTGCAAGCCATCGGGTTGTGGCCACCAGCCGGAGGCTGTGCTCGACGGGCTGATCGAGGCGATCATCGACCGGGCCGCAGAGATTCTCGGGCGCGTCGGCGACCAGATCGAAGATTTGTCACGCTCGGTGTTCGAACGGTCCAGCGACAAGCTTGAGCGCACCGGCGGCTACCAGGGCGTTATCCGCAAACTCGGACGGCAGGCAGGGCTGATCTCAAATGTGCGCGAAAGCATGGTCACTCTCGAGCGCATGCTGATCTTCCTGCAGGCCAATTCCGTGCGTCCTGCCAAGCGCTCCGGTTTTCAGGCCGAGTGGCGCACCTCCATCCGCGACGTGCAGTCGATCGAGGATCACGCCACTTTCATCTCGAGCAAGGTCCAGTTCATCCTGAACGCCACTCTGGGCCTCGTGAGCCTGGAGCAGAACAAGATCATCAAGATCTTCTCGGTGGCGGCGGTGATTTTCCTGCCGCCGACGCTGATCGCCTCGTCCTATGGCATGAACTTCAAGAACATGCCGGAACTCAACTGGGACGTGGGCTATCCGATGGCGATCGGGCTGATGATCGCGTCTGCAATCAGCACATACACGTTTTTCCGCATGAAGCGCTGGCTTTGATCAGAGCACTCTGACTGGCTGTTGCCAGCCGGGTTTTCACAATTCCATCAACTGGTCGATCGTGTCCTGCAACGCGACGACGTCGTAGGCGGCCTTCTCCATGTCGCCGCCGGAGTTGATGAAGGCCGTGGCGCGCGTCAGCATGCTGCGAAATGCCTTGGCAGTGATTTCGACGATGGGAAACATGTGTTCTGGATTGTGCACCTCCGCGAGGGTCAGCAGAACGGTGTGTACAAGTCTTTCCATGGCGCTGCACAGCGCCTCGAAAGCGCCGCGTGCATCGGGATGCAGCGCCTCGTATGCTATGAGGGCATGCGGCGCACAGCGCAGCGATGACGTGCGGAAGTGCTCGCGATAGCCGATCGGGCGCCAATTTTCCAGCTCGGCCTTGACGCTGTCGTCGAAGGCAACAGCCTCTATCAGCATCAGCGCTTCGGCAAAATGATTGAGATAGTCGGTCGACAAAACCTCTGCGGCGACAAGCCGGTCAGGCTTTGTCACATCATGCTCGTCACCGAAGTGCTGTATCGCGTCGAAAGCCATAGCGCATTTAAAACATACAATTTGAAACAAATGCTTTCATCGATAGGCTGGAAACAGATGCCATCTGCCGATACGTTCGCTGGATGTGTGGTCGCTATGCCCTGATCCTGCCTCCGGAAGCCGTCAGGGCACTGTTCAGGTACGCAGAACAGCCAAATTTTCCGCCACGCTACAACATTGCCCCGACGCAGCCTGTGCCGGTCGTCATCGAGCATGACCGGGCTCCCGCCTTCATGCTGATGCGCTGGGGCTTTCTGCCATCATGGGTCAAGGACCCGAAGGATTTTCCGCTGGTCATCAACGTGCGCGGCGAAACCATCCGCGAGAAGCCGTCCTTCAGGGCAGCTTTCACGCGGCGGCGCTGCCTGATGCCAACGGATGGATTTTATGAATGGCACCGGGTCGGCAAGGATAACCGCGCGTATCTCTTCAGGCGTCCTGACCGAGGTCCCTTCGCCTTTGCCGCGATCTGGGAAACGTGGTCCTCCGCCGATGGAAGCGAGATCGACACGGTGGCGCTGGTCAACAGTCACGCCAACGGGTTGATGTCGGCCGTCCATCACCGCTGCCCCGTCATCCTTGAGCCCCAGCAGTTCAATGCCTGGCTGGACCCTGCCACCTCGCTGGATGAGGCTGGGCTGATGCTGAAGCCGCCGCATGACGATGCATTGGAGATGGTCAGGATCGGTGCGCTCGTCAACAAGGTGGTGAATGACGGGCCACAGGTGCAGATGGCATGGGATGAAGCCGCGCACATTGAAGCGCCACGCCGTGTCATCAGCGCGAAAAGCGCTCCGCAATTACGCACCACAAAGCCAAAGCAGATGCCTGATGATCAGGGCTCGTTGTTCTGATGGTCACGCAACCGGTGGGCGAGGCCCCCATGGCCCGCGAGCCTGAACGATCGATGGCAGATCGGGGCGCTGGTTCATCTGGGCCAGTTGCGGCGGCATCCGGCCACCGGCAGTCCTGACCAGCGCCTGCACCCGCTTGGAGATCGACGGATGGGTCGAGAACAGGTCTGACATGTCGTCCGGGTCATTCTCGACGCACATGTCCATGACGCCGGACGGCACACCCGCGATGTCGGCCCGGCCCGAGATCTTGAGGAGCGCGGAAATCATCGCGTCAGGGTTCTTGGTGAGCTCGACCGCTCCCGCATCAGCGAGATATTCGCGCGAGCGCGACAGCGAGAACCTGATCACTGCAGCGAGGATGCCTGCGACGGCAATGATAAGCAACCCGACCAGCATGGCTGCGCCCGCGCCCTTGCTGTTGTCGGACGAGCCGCGCGAGGACGAACCCGAGAAGCGCACGCTGCGAAAGGCAATCTCGCTCAGAAACGAGAGGACGCCGGCAATCACCACGGCAACCACCATCAGCTTGACGTCGCCGTTGCGGATGTGGGTCAGTTCATGAGCAAGCACTGCCTCGATCTCGGCGTCTTCGAGGTGATCGAGCAGCCCGCGCGTCACGGTGACGGTAAACTGCTTGTCATTGACACCTGAGGCAAACGCGTTGAGGGCCTGATCCTCGATGATCATCAGCTTGGGCATCGTCACGCCTCGCGAGATGCACAGGTTCTCCAGCATCTCATAGAGCTTTGGCGCAGCGCCTCGTTCCAGCCCCTTGGCACCGGTCACGGCCCCGATGATTGCAACGTTCGCCCGGTAGCCGATGAAAATCCACAGCGCCACACCCACCGTGATGAAGGGGATGGCCGTGATGAAATTCTGCAAGGCATAACCGAACGGATCAGCACCGCGCGGCACGCCCATGAAGCCTGTCGCCGCAAGGATGCCGCCAAAACTGGCGAGATAGGCCAGGAAGAACAGCCCCACCAGCAACATGCGCGAGCGCAGCCGGTTGTTGCGGATGTGGGTGTAGAGGCCGAAAGCCTCGCCGATCATGACACGATGCCTCCAGATCATCCCGCATCGGGATGATGATCGAGTGTAATGAGACAGAGCATTGCGTGCTCACAAAACCGGTATTCACGTTTTTGCGCAATGCCCTCGTCAGGCTCAGAACTTGACGCTTGGCGCGACCTCGATCTCGGCGCGCTTTTCAGCACCGACATCGAAGAATTCGCGCGGCTGGAAGCCGAACTTCGAGGCAAAGAAAACCGATGGCACCGATTCGATCTGGGCGTTGTATTCGCCGACCGAATTGTTGAAGA
Organism: Allobosea sp.; assembly: GCA_051648385.1. Classification (GTDB taxonomy): domain Bacteria; phylum Pseudomonadota; class Alphaproteobacteria; order Rhizobiales; family Beijerinckiaceae; genus Allobosea. The sequence continues at coordinate 1,707 of JBOFFB010000380.1, read as the reverse complement.
AGCGCCGCGCTGCGGAGAGCTTGTCCTCGACGCCGCCCAGATCTTCCTGAAGCTTGAGGAAGTTGGTGTTGGCTTTCAGGTCCGGATAGGCCTCGGCCAGCGCCATCAGCTTGCCGACCGCGCCCGAAAGCTGCTGTTCGGCGGCTGCCTGCGCGTTTGGCCCGGCAGCCCCGACTGCACCATTGCGGGCCTTGATCACGGCATCGAAGGTGTCTTTCTCGTGCGAAGCATAACCCTTCACGGTCTCGACCAGGTTCGGGATCAAGTCATGGCGCTGCTTGAGCTGCACGTCGATGTCGGCAAAGGCCTGGTCGGCTCGACGTCGCAGGCTGACCATGGTGTTATAGGCTGTGACCAGAAACACGGCGATGGCGGCGATGATCGCCAGTAAGATCCAGCCTGCAGACATGGTGTCTCTCCTTGGTGTGGTGCGCGAGCGCCGTGATCGTCATGGCGTCGGTATTGGTGACAATGCAGGTGATTTTGATGTCCCGCAACGCCAAGATGCCCGCTCCGGCTGGCTACTTGCTGGAATTGTCGACGTGCGCAGTTTGCACTGGCGCGTCGCTTGCCACAAGCCCGATCACAATTCCGTGTGCTGAATCGCACAGACAGACAGGCACTCCTCGATCATAAAGATGTTTGTCCGAAAGGTCAGTAATTGAGCGGACCTGATAACGGGTCGAACATATATGGAGACGGCCTCAGTGAATCCCCGGGCGACACGATCGGACGCGGAAGCGCCGGAAATCAGGTTCTGGGGTGTTCGCGGCTCCGTTGCGGTGCCCGGACCCGGCACTGTCGTCTACGGCGGCAATACCTCGTGCATCGAGGTTCGCCTGGGCGGTAACCGCTTCATCGTCGACGCCGGTACCGGCATCGTGCCGTTGGGCCAAGACGGTGACTGGCAAGACGATGACCGGCATGGCGATGCGCCGGTGCACATCCTGATGACGCACCTGCACCATGATCACATCGTCGGGTTGCCGTTTTTCAAGCCGGTTTACCAACGTGATCGCGAGATCCACATCTGGTGCGGCAATCTGGGTGGAGAGAGTGCAGAGCAGGCCTTGCTGCGCATGTTTGCGCCGCCATTGTTTCCGTTCACACTTGGTGCAGTTCCGGCACGTCTGGTGTTCCATGGCTTCAAGGCCGGTGCCGAGCTAGTCATTGCGGGCCAGACCATCCGCACCGTCGCCCTCGACCATCCGGACGGCGCGACGGGCTATCGCTTTGACGGGCCGGGCGGCTCGGCAGCGATCATCACGGACATCGAGCACCGTGGCAGCGATCCCGACCCAGCGGTGGTCAGGCTCTGCCGCGATGTCGATACTCTCGTATACGACATGATGCTGGACGAGAATGAGTACGGTTCGTGCAAGGGTTGGGGTCACTCGACGGCATCTGCGGCTGTCAGGCTCGCCGATGTCGCTGGCGTGCGTCGCCTCGTCGGATTTCACCATGCACCCGGGCATGACGATGCCCGGATGGCCGACCGAGAGGCGCGGCTGCATCAGTCTAGGCCTGGGTCACTGATGGCGCGCGACGGAATGCGGCTGGTTTGTCAGCGGACAGAAGCGCCAACAGCCGATGCATCTGTAGCCAGCGCACCGTCAGCCGCTGCCTTGGGCTTTGCACGGTAAAGCGTTTCCCCGCTCGGCGTGTCGCCAAGCCTGACGAGCCCGGAAAGGTCGAGGCCAAGCCTTA
>JBOFFB010000379.1:0-2273 GCA_051648385.1 Allobosea sp. | reverse complement strand
CGGACCGCTGCCTCGTCCTTCCGACTTGCGTTGAAGATGACGAGAGCGCCTCGAAGTTTTTCGATATCGCTGATCAGCCATTCTTCGAAGCTTGGGGCGAGCGCCTCGACGGCACGATCGGCGCGCGCGATGTCTGCTGACTGATCGTCGTTCGGGTCGGTCACAACCGTAAGGGCTTTCGCCCGCAGCGTGTTAGGGGGGCGGATAATGGCGTGGTCCGCGTGAACCTCGACCGTAGGTTCGGTGAGCTTTAGCTTCGTCATCGCTTATGCCTCGTCCACGACGCCGCCGGCCAGGCGGCGGGCTGCGATCATCTGCCCAGTTTCGCCGGAGCGCCGCTCGGGTCCATCGTAATTGAGAGCCTTGGTCCGCCTGCGGTCCGGGCCGAAGAAGCTTTCCGTCTTGATGAAGGGCCGCGGGTTCGCGATGACGCTCAGGACGCGTTGGTGAACGATCCGGGCAGAAAGCGGCTTGACCAGAAATTCGGTCACGCCCGCATCGCGCGCCTCGAGCACCCGATGACGCTCGGAATGGACGGTCACCATGATGATCGGCACATAGGGATTGACGGAGTTGTCCGATGCACGCATCAGCTTCGTCATATCGATGCCGTTGATGAGCGGCATTTCCCAATCGGTGAACACGATATCCGGGACGTGCGATGAAAAGGCATCGAGCGCCGATGCACCGTCTTCGGACTCGAACACCTCGCGCGCGCCAAACCCATGCAGCAGCGTCTTGATGATGCGCCGCATATAGGTGTTGTCGTCAACGACGAGGAACCTGAGCCGGTGATACTCGACACGAAACATTGGGCCGCCAAGGTGAGCTGACCCCCCACTTATGATTGTAGATAGATAATATTTCGTTATTTGCGTGCATAATTAGGTTGCGCTACCGGTACGTGTGTCTACCGCTCTCCACAAATTGACTTTGACCTTGTCGATTATTCGGCCGCCTGCCGCACCTGCGGAATCAGGTCCCGATGCGGGAAGCCTGCCTGTTCCAGCATGGCGGGCATGGGACCGCCGGTCGCCCAGTCCAGCAACTCGACCGTGTGGACGATAGGCACAGGGCTGCCTCGATCTGCAAGTCCCTTCCCGATCTGAGTCATGCAGCCGATATTGCCCGTGGCGATGATGGCGGGGCGGGTTTTCTCGATGTTCGAAACCTTGCGCTCGCGTAGCTGACTGGCGATCTCGGGTTGAAGAATGTTGTAGACGCCGGCCGAGCCGCAGCAGATGTGACCTTCCGGGACGTCCTTCACCACGAACCCCGCTTCCTTAAGCAGTTTCTTGGGAACGTCAGTGATCTTCTGCCCGTGCTGCATCGAGCACGCCGAGTGATAGGCGACGACGTCTCCCGTTTCGCGCAACTGCGGCGCAAGTTTGAGGCCGGACACGTACTCGGTCACATCGCGCGTCAGGTCGGAGACACGCTTGGCGCGCTCGGCCCAGACCGGATCGTCGCGGAACATGAAGCCGTAATCCTTGACCGTCGTGCCGCAACCCGATGCGGTGATGACGATGGCATCGAGCCCCTCGCCCTCGATCTCGCGCATCCATGCCTCGATATTTGACTTGGCGAAGGCGTGTCCTGCCTTCTCCTGGCCCATGTGATGCACGAGCGCGCCGCAGCACCCCTCGCCCTTGGGCAGCACGACCTCGACGCCGCTCCGGTTGAGCAGCCTGATGGCGGCGTCGTTGATCCCCGGGTTCAGCACAGGCTGGGCGCAACCCGTCAGCATCGCGACCCGGCCACGACGTTCGCCTTCGGCAGGGTAGACGTCGAGCGCCGCAGGCGCGCGGTTGGGAAGCTGGCGCGGCGCTAGATCGAGCATGGCCGCGAGCCGCGAGCCGACAACCGGCAGCCTCTTGATCACCGGCTTCAAAGGCCTGCCCATCGCCGCCGCGAGGAGCGCCACGCGGAAGCGCATCGGATAGGGCAGCACGGCCGAGAGCAGATTGCGGATCAACCGGTCTGCCAGCGGACGCTCATAGGTGTCGTTGATGTAGGCGCGGGCGTGATCGACAAGGTGCATGTAGTGCACGCCGGACGGGCAGGTCGACATGCATGACAGGCAGGAGAGGCACCGGTCGATATGCTTCACGACCTGCGGCGTGGCCGGCCTGCCGTTCTCGAGCATATCCTTGATGAGGTAGATGCGCCCGCGCGGGCTATCGAGTTCGTCGCCGAGCAGCACGTAGGTCGGGCACGTCGCAGTGCAAAAACCGCAGTGCACACATGCGCGCAAAATCTTGTCGGCCTCCGCG
>JBOFFB010000378.1:0-6158 GCA_051648385.1 Allobosea sp. | reverse complement strand
TGAACCGCGCCCGCCGACATGTCTTTCGACTGCCGACTGCCGATTGCCGACTGCCGCAACTCAGTTTTTCAACGACGGATCAATTGCCTTGCAGGCATCGATCAGGCCTGTGACCGAGGCCACCGACTTGTCCATCATGGCCTGCTCGTCAGCATTGAGCTCAATCGTGACGATACGCTCGATCCCGGCTGCCCCAATGACCACCGGCACGCCGATGAACATGCCACTGACACCAAATTCACCTTCAAGTGCAGCAGCGCAAGGCAACACGCGCTTCTGGTCCTTGAGGAAGCTCTCGGCCATGGCGATTGCCGATGCGGCTGGCGCATAGAAGGCCGAGCCGGTCTTGAGCAGATTGACGATTTCGCCGCCACCCTTGCGGGTGCGCTCGACGATCTGGTCGACCTTCTCCTGCGTGATCCAGCCCATCTTGACGAGGTCGGGCAGCGGCACGCCGCCAACAGTCGAATAGCGCACCAGTGGCACCATGTCGTCGCCGTGGCCGCCGAGCACGAAGGTCTTGATGTCCTTGATCGAGACGCCGGTGGCTTCTTCGAGGAAATAGGCCATGCGGGCGGAATCGAGCACGCCGGCCATACCGCAGATCATGCTCGGCTTGACGCCGGAGAACTTCTGCAGCGCCCAGACCATCGCATCGAGCGGGTTGGTGATGCAGATCACGAAGGCGTCTGGCGCGTAGGTTTTGATGCCCTCGCCGACGGCTTTCATGACCTTGAGGTTGATGCCGATAAGGTCATCGCGGCTCATGCCGGGCTTGCGTGGCACACCGGCGGTGACGATCACCACATCAGCGCCTGTAATATCGGCGTAGTCATTGGTGCCTTTGTAGAGCGCATCGAAACCGTCGACTGCGGAGGACTCGACGAGATCGAGGCTCTTGCCCTGCGGGACGCCTTCGGCAATGTCGAACAGAACGATGTCGCCCAGTTCCTTGAGGCCCGCGAGATGAGCCAGCGTGCCGCCGATCTGGCCGGCACCGATGAGGGCGATTTTCTTGCGCGCCATGAGAACACCGTCCCCCAAAATTCAACTGGCTGGCCGCTTCAGGGCCTTGGCCATGAGATTGCAAATCATCTGCGTTACAAAGCTTGTGGCCATGACACGCGAAACCGGCCCTTCTGTGACTCAAAGGCAGCTACGCGGCAAGGCTGTGACAACATCGCGGGTTCCGGAAGAGCCGCGCCTGACGGTTGGCTCTATCGGTTGAATTCGTCAATAAATCAGAGGATTGACCAGAAGCAGCGGAGTATTTCTTAACAAGGTCTGAATATCAAAATTTCTGTTACAAAAAACAATTTCTGTAAATTGTCACATATCATTCTCAGATAGTTCCGCTCGCAAGCGCGCGCAGCACGACCTTGACGACACTTGCAAGGCGCTGGTCGAACTGGCTCGACGGCACATCCGCTTCCGATTCGACTGCCACCGGATGAATGAAGCGAAAACAGGCATCAAGCACGAAAACGGCTGCCCTGTCCTTGTCGCGTGGCTCGAACGTGCCGGCGTTGATACCCTCGTCGATGACCCGATCAATCAGGGTTCGTACGCGCACGCGGTGCCGGCGCGCCACCGCCCGGCGCTGAGCCATCGCTTCGCGGAAGGCAGCATAAAGCGCAGGGTTCTCAGCCAGTGCATCGCGATTTGAGCGCGCCAGAGCCAGGATCATGCGTTCGAGCTTGTCATCAGACGGGTCCGGTCCATCGGCGATGTCGGTCAGTCGCATCTCGACGGATTTGATCCAGACATCGACCACGGCATCAATCAAGGCCTCTTTGGACGGGAAATAACGATAGACATTGGCGTGCGTCATGCCCGCAGCTTCCGCAATCGCCACCACAGTGAGGCGTTTGGCACCAAACAGCTTGAGATGCTCTGAGGCCAGCGCCAGAAGGCGCATGTCTGTGGGTTCCTTCTGGGGCAGATTGAGCACCATCAGGTTTCCACCAGCCCCGTCATGCTGCTGCCGGCGGCGGCACCGGGCCTGCCATGGGGCAGCGCGAGGTAGTCCTGCCCGCGCATCTCGATCAGGCGAGAGGCCGTGCGGTCGAACTCGAAAGCCTCGCGGCCATGATCAGCCAGATAAAGCAGGTGCGGCTCGGCTGCTGCCGACAGCACCAGTTTCACCCGGTTCTCATAGAGCGTGTCGATCAGGATGATGAAGCGCTTGGCCTCGTTGCGGTTCTCGAAATCGAGCAGCGGCACATCGTCCAGCACAAGCGTGTGGAAGTGCCGTGCCAGCGCAAGGTAGTCGCCTGCGCCGTACGGTTTGGCGCAGAGGTCCGCGAACGAGGCCCGCGCCACGCCAAAAGCCGCTTGCGGCACTTCAAGCCGGTGCCCCTTCACCTCCAGCACCAGCGATGGCGCATCCGCCTGCCCGATCAGTCGGCTGAAAGCGAGATCGAGCGCTGCTCGCGCACCATCGTCCAGCGGCTGGTGGTAAACCGCAGCGCCAGCCAGCTTCTCCAGGCGGAAATCGGTGCGCGCATCAAGCAACACCTCATCGACATGCTCGCCGAGCTGGCGAATGAAGGGCACGAACAGCGTGCGGTTGAGGCCGCCCTCATACAGCCGCGATGGCTCCACGTTCGAGGTCGCCACGAGCGTCACGCCTTGGGCGAACAGTGCATTGAACAGGCGCGCCAGGATCATCGCATCGGCAATGTCAGTGACAGTGAACTCGTCGAAGCACAGAAGGCTGGCCTCCGCCGCGATGGCTTCGGCCACCGGAACGATAGGATCACCGTCCTTGATTTCGCCAGCCTTGGCGCGCTGACGGAAGGCGTGGATGCGTTCGTGCACATCGGCCATGAAAACATGAAAATGGGCGCGGCGCTTGCTCGTGCCCCTGACCCGGGCGAAGAACATGTCCATCAGCATGGTCTTGCCGCGCCCGACCGACCCCCAGATGTAGAGACCCTGGATCGGTTCGGGTCCTGCCTTGCGTCTGGCAAACAACCAGCCGAGCGCCCGGCCCTTGCTGGCCAGCGCGCGTTCGCTGATTTTTAGCGCCAGCTTTTCAAGCTGCAGCACCAGCGCAACCTGAGCCGGATCACGCTCGACTGCGCCGCTCAGAACCAGCGCTTCGTAGTGATCGGTGAGGGATATTGCGGCAGAATTGGGCACAAGCTGGCCTTGGGCGGGCTGAAACAGACACCCCGCTGATAGTGCATCGGCATGCCGGGGACAATCAGGATGGCGCGGATCCGGTCGGCAAATCGGGCGGTGACGGCTCATCCTTGCCACTCAATTGTGCGATCAGCCCATGAATGTCGCCGAGCACCCACAAATCCCGCACCTTCGTGCCTTCGAAGGTGAAAATCGGCGCGCCAAGCCATGCGACATGCCGACCGGTCGCGGGATAGCCGAACAGCGCTGCGCGGTGAACTCCGTGAAAGCGCAATTTGCCGCTGACCTTGTCGGCTTCCTCGATCAGATCGAGGATGTCCGAGGTGTAGTCCCCCAGCGCATCCGTCACCAGGTCGACGTAACCTGCAAACTCGCCATGACCGACCAGAACAGGCCCGAGCGAACCACGAAAGGTAAATCGCTCATGGAAAATCGACGGAATAAGGCTCTTGTCGGCGTGGTCCCACATTTCTTTGTAGAAGCGATGAACCACCTGCTTGTGGGGCGAAAGCGTGCGGGACATGTATGTCATCCTTGACCCATGAAAACATCATCAACCGGCACTTGCAGCCCTGTCGCAAGCCGGTTCGTTTCGCTGGCCATGCCGACGACTGCGACCAGCTCCATGAACTGCTGATCGGTCATGCCTTTGGCGCGGGCAGCAGCCGTGTGCGAGCGGATGCAGTACTCGCAATTGTTGGCAATAGACACAGCGACATAGATCAATTCTTTGGTCAGCGGGTCGAGCGCACCGGGTGCCATGACCTGCTTGATGCTCTCCCAGGTGCGTTTCAGCAGCACTGGATCGTTGGCGATCGCACGCCAGAAATTGTTGACGAACTCGGTTTTTCGCGTGGCGCGGATGTCGGCGAACACCGCAGCTGCTTCTTCGGACAATTCATGATCGCTGAGAATCGTCACGGTGGACATGCCTTGGCTCCTTGCACAACCACGCAAGGCTGGCTGATCTGTCGCACAAACTCAAGGGCCGTCACAGTCCGCGCGTGCTTGCAAAACATGCTGCGCCGCACCATTTCCCGAGCTGTCTAGGGAGTCGTTGTCATCGAACGTGCGCAGCAGTCCGAACCGCTACGCCAGAGGAACGACAGACATGGAATTGACCAAACACCACGGCGTCAGCGCTGCACTCACCCCGTACGCTATCCGCCGCCTTTGGCCACACGAGCGCGATGCCTATGTGGCGCATCTCCAGCGGCTTGACCATGGATCGCGCATCGACCGGTTCGGCATTCAGATGGATGACGCCGCCTTGCAGCGCTATGCCGACAAGAGCTTCTGTGTCGGTGGGCTGGTCAAGGCCTATGTCGAGCATGGCGAGATCAGGGCGGCAGGCGAATTGCAAGGCCTGATGGAGTTTCCGCGGCAGGGCGCAGAGGCCGCCTTCAGCGTCGAGACGGCCTGGCGGCGCAGTGGCATAGGCGGAGCGTTGTTCGACGCCATCGTTCTGGCAGCGCGCAACCGTGGCCAGTCCTCACTCGAGATCATCTGCCATCCCGGCAACACCGCCATGCTGGCACTCGCCCGCCGCCATGGCATGGACTGCCTCTTTGAAGATGGCGAGGTTCATGGCCGCGCCCGGCTCGACCTGCGCTCACCCTCAAGCCTGATGAGAGAAGCAATGGGCGATGCTGCGGGTGCGGTCAGTGCCATGCTCGATGCCGGAAAGTCACTGCGCCCACACTGAGGACAGGCGCTGCAACAGCATCATTTCAATCCGTTCACATCGCTGCACCGTATCCTGCCGTGGATGAAACGACGTGAGTGATCCAATGACCATTGCCCTCTGGTGCGCGCTGATCGCTGGCATCCTGCCTGTTGTGACCACCGGCATCGCCAAATGGGGCGCACCAAGCCTCGACAACAATCACCCTCGTGACTGGGCCAATGGCCTCAAAGGCTATCGCCGCCGCGCCTATGCCGCCCACCAGAACGCCTACGAGGCGTTTCCGTTCTTCGCTGCAGCCGTGATCGTAGCCAACATCACCGACGCGCCGCAGGGCATGGTCAACCTTCTGGCCATGGTCTTCATCGCCGCCCGCATCGGCTACACGGCAACCTACATGGCGGACATATCAACGCCACGCTCGATCCTGTGGGCGATCGGCTGGTTTTCGACCATCGCGATCTTCAGCGCTGGTGCGTGGGGTTGAGCCGAGACGTTTCGGCATGTCTGAGATCGGCTGAGATCGGAAAGTCATGCATTGAGCTCATGGCTTTCAAAGGTCTCAAGAACGACGGTTTTTAAGACAGCGACGGCTATCCGCAGCGATCAGTTGCAAAAATCAAGAACTGCAAAAAGGCATCTGAACGTAGCCTTGGGCATTCTCAAAAGCTAAGATCGCTCCGTGTGAACCAACGCTCGAGAGAGAAGCGCACCATGTATAATTCAGGACCAGCCTCGCCCTACATTGTCGAGCGGCAAAGAGGTGTACTTGTTGCCACTCACAACGCCGACAAGTTTGAAACACTATCCAAATCGCTTTTAGCGCGCGGTGTCCGCGTTCTCTCTCCAATGGACTTCGGTTTCGCAGCGCCGGACGAGACGGAGGCAACCTTCCTTGGAAACGCGGCGCTTAAGGCGGTGTCGGCGGCAAAGCTTAGTGGCGAGATCGCCATGGCTGACGACGGAGGCTTTAGCATCGCTGCACTCGGTGGTCGCCCGGGCGTGGCCTCACGTGATTGGGCTAGCGATGACGGAAACTATACTGCGGCCATTGAGAGGATTGGCTTTGAACTGGACACAGTCGGCATTCACTGTGGACCGGCTTGGGTTACGACAGCCTTGGTAATCGCTTGGCCTGACGGAAAAACACTGGCGCTAGAAGATGCGACAGATGGCCAGTTGGTCTGGCCCCCACGCGGGATTGGTTTCGACTTTGATCCGATTTTTGCAATCTTCGGCGACAGCAGAACGCTTGCGGAGCGTGATACACAGACGGAAGGTGGGCCGGCCCCTTCGCGCTTAGCCTATGCTCACCGCGTTGCAGTGC
>JBOFFB010000377.1:0-4741 GCA_051648385.1 Allobosea sp. | reverse complement strand
TGTTCTTGCCGTCACGATCCATGCGGACGATCCCGCCGATGCCAACCTTCTGATAAAGCTCATGCTTCTCCTTGGCATAGACGTTGAAGGGCTGACCAAGGGAAAGATAAAGCTTGTTGTCAGGACCGACGCGGCAGACACGCGCACCGTGATTGAAACTCTCCTCCTCGGGCGGGATCAACTCTCCTTGCTTGACCACGACGAAGGCTGCCGTGTCTGGCCCCTCCTGGAAGAACTCGGCGGCGGGGAACACCAGAACGCGGTTGTGTTCGGCCACGAACAGGAAATTATCCCGCGACATGCAAACGCCATTCGGCACCTTGAAATCGATCGTGGGAGCGAATTCCTTGACGACGTCCGCGACCCGGTCCTTGTCCTGGTCGATGACGGTGTAGACCTTGGTCTTGCGTGTTCCGACAAAGACAATGCCGGTCTGTGGCCCGACTGCCATGTGGCGTGCATCGGGCACGACGGCGTAAAGATCGATCTTGAAACCCGCCGGCAGCTTGACGCGTTCCAGGTTCTTCTTGATCTGGTCCGCCCGTCGGCCAGTCTGTGGCACTTCAGGGATGGTCAGGTTCGTGGTCGTTGTCTTGAAGGACGAGAGCCGTTCCAGGTTACCTGTGTTCGGCGATTGGGAATAAGCAACAGTTGTTAGAAGCGCCGTTGATATCAGCGCCATCATCATTGTTTTTGATTGCATGACTTCCTCCCTCGAGAAGTCAGCCCACCCAAGACAGATGTTACTTTTGTATCAGGCGCTGTAAAGATATTTTTTCAAGTATGACCAAAGGAACGATAGATATAATCATCGCGGTCCGAGGCAGAATCTTCGACGGCTATTGAGAGAAGCGTTTCGTGCAGCGGCGACAGCGAACAGGCCGGATCCGTCGCGGCGGGATCGCCGACGAAAGCCATCGCTTGGCAGCGGCAACCACCAAAGTCTTCTGATTTGCGCGCACAAGAGCGGCAGGGTTCCTTCATCCAGTCTTCGCCGCGAAAGGCGTTGAATGAATTGCTGCGGAACCAGATGTCGGCGAGGCTTTTGTCGCGCACACTGTCGAAGGTGAGCCCTCGGATCGTTTCCGCTGCATGGCAGGGCAACGCCCTGCCCGAGGGTGTGATGTTCATCAGCTGCGCGCCCCACCCGCCCATGCAAGGCTTGGGGAAGGTCGCGTAATAGTCCGGAATGACACAGTCGATGACCAGGCGTTGCGCCGTGCGCGCGCGTTCCGATGCGACATCGCGCATCGCGGCGTCGACCTGTGCCCGCGTCGGCATCAGCCGAGCGCGATTGACGACTGCCCAGCCATAATACTGTACATGGGCAATCTCGATGCGGGCGGCACCCCATTCTTCGGCCAGCCGCACCAGGGCCGGAATCTGCTCGGCGTTGCCACGGTGGATGACGGCATTCACGGTGAGGCGCAGGCCAAGGCGCTGTATTTCCGCAGCAAGCGCCCGCTTCGTGGCAGCAGAATTGCGCATTCCTGCGACCTTGTCGGCCGCGCCATCGTCAACGCCCTGGATGGAGAGTTGCACATGATCGAGCCCGGCATCCGCCATGCGCGCCATCGCCTCCGGCTTGTAACCGACACCGGATGTGATGAGATTGGTGTAAAGCCCGGCCCTCATCGCATGCGTCGCGAGGTCGCCGATTTCCGGTCGCAGCATGGGCTCGCCGCCGGAGAAATAGATCTGCAGCACGCCCATGTCTGCAGCCTCGTCGATGACGCGCATCCATTCCGCGCCCGAAAGCTCGGCGCTGCGCCGGTCCATCTCCAATGGGTTGGAACAATAAGGGCAGCGCAATGGACAGCGATGCGTCAGCTCTGCAAGAAGGCCAAGCGGGGGGGCGACCGTCATGATGTGACCTCCGCATCCAGCATCCTGATGTCGAGGAGCTTCTGGCCGAAAGCGATCACGTCTCGGCGCACTTCTTCTTCGGGTGCATCAAAAGCTTGCACGAGCTCAGAGGTGACTGCCTCGACATCCCTCAAGCCATCGAAGCGCTGGAGGATCTCGACCGAAATCTCGTCAGGCTCGAAAACCCGCTCCGGCCCAAGCAGGAACCAGCGGCCACGCACCTTGTCGAAACGCAGCCTCGTGCCGCGGGGCAGCTTCAACACGGTAGATGGCCCGACCACGACGGTCATCGCTGATTTTCCATGCGCCAGGCACCAGGCGGCGGGATGGCTGGCGCGACATATGCATGATGAAGTGCATCAAGTTGAGCCCACAGCACATCACATTTGAACTCGAGCGCCTTGATGACAGCCTGTTGCTCGTCCGGCGTCCTGGCATGGGTCTTGACGTATGAGATGGCGAAATCGGCATCCCGCGGGGCCTGGGTCATGCGCTTGTCGAAATAGGCGAGCGTCTCCCGCGTCACGAACGGATAGTTCGCAAGCATGCCGGTGACCCGTTGGCTGATGATCTGGGGGGAGAACATCTCGGTCAGCGACGAGGCAATGGCCTCAAGCAGCGAGCGACTGCGAACAAACTCGATATAAGCACCCACACAAAAACGTGTAGCTGGCAAAATGCCTTCGCCCGCTTCCACCTTCGCATCGTCGAACCCGAGGCTTTGAGTGAGTTTGAGCCAGCGTGCAATGCCGCCATCACCATCACCGTCTCCATCATGGTCGACGATCCGCTGGCGCCAGATGCGGCGGAGGTCAGGCGTCGGCAGACGCGCGAGCAGCGTCGCGTCCTTCACCGGGATCATGGCCTGATAGTGGTAGCGATTGAGCGCCCATGCCGCCACCTGGTCCCGGCTCAATTTGCCGCCATGCAGGAGAGCGTGAAATGGATGCAGGTTGTGGTAGCGGCGTGCACCCACATCTTTCAGTGCCGCTTCCAGTTCTTCGCCCGTCATCAGCCCCGTCACAGTGTGAACTCCATGCCGTCTTCGCCGATTGTCCAGCCTGCAGCCTCGGCTTTCTTCCGTTCGGGCGAACCACCGATCAGAACCGGGTTGCTGTTGTTGATATGGATATAGACCCTGCGCCGAACACTCAGCGACATGAGCGCATCGAGAGACCCGCCCTCGCCGTCAATGGGTGCGTGCCCCATACGTCGTCCCGTCTTGTTGCCGAGACCCAGTCGCAGCATCTCGTCATCACTGAACAGTGTTCCATCGAATAACAACAGGTGGCTGTTCTCGAGCCACGCCATCACATCCGCCGTCACCATGGCACAGCCTGGAACATAGTGAGCGGTGCGGTCGGCAACCGTAATGGCTACACCCACCGTACGACCGTCCGCGATATCAGTCCGGACTTCGTCCGTTTCGCTCCAGAGCGGCGTCTTGCCCGGCACAGCATGCAGCGACATGACAACACCTTCGACAGGTTCGAATGGCTCGTCAGGCTTGATGGTGGTCCACTGTGTCACATCAGGTGCCAGGACGTTGAAAATGGCATTGGCGGCCAACGACTGCCGCACCGGCGCTGATGCGTAAATCCGCAGCAGCGCTCTTTCGCGCAGGCTCAGCAAACCTGCAACATGGTCGACATCGGCATTGGTAAGCACCACGGCGGCAATCTGGCTGCCGCGTGTCGTGCGGGGCGCAAAGGCATGGTTCGCTGCGATCTGCTGCCGGATATCGGGCGATGCATTGACCAGGACCCACGAGCCATCAAGGCCGTGAACAGCGATAGACGACTGCGTCCGCGCAAGCACGCGGGGATCGGCGCGCCATGCAAGATCGCAACAGGGGCAGCGGCAGTTCCATTGCGGAAAGCCGCCGCCCGCTGCCGATCCGAGAATCCGCAGGCTGACCGACCGTTGAGCCGGCACAGCCGCTGCGTTCACATCCTGGCTTCTGCGTAGCTGCTGACTTCACAGCCGCAGGTCTTTTCAACAATCACCGGCTTCGACCACTTGCGCATGTCATCCTCCAACTTTTCGTGAACTTTGCCCAATGTTTCAACACCTCAAAAGAACGCAGTCTTGTGACCAAATTGCGGCAAGAAAGACTCTGGTGTGATGGCGTGTTTTGACATGAGCTCACCTTTCCAGTTTGGATCAGATGGTGTCATCGGCGTCATCAGGAACGTCTCCTGATTATGTACTGGGATGCATCGTCGTCGGGGCTTGACCATTGGCGCGAGCTACACCTGCCGATGGCAGCGAACATCGCCGCTGATCCCGAGCCAATCTGTCCGAGGAATTGCAGCCTCGGACAGATTTTTGCTTCCCCGCGAGCCCAGTGTCATCAATACGTCGTCCAGCCTCCATCGGTCGCGTAAATACCGCCGGTGAAGTTCGAGGCTTCCGGTGACAGCAGGAACAGCATCATCGACACCTGTTCGCCGACCGTCGCCGACCGCTTCTTGGAATCGGTGTAGGAGAGGATGCTGTCGACCTTGATCCGCCCCATGCCCGCGCCGGTCGCGGCCTTCGATGCTTCCTGCACGAGGACACCGGCGCGCTCGACCATCGGCGTGTCCGTGGCGGACATGTTCACCGAGTTGATGCGGATGCCATACGGCGCGTAGTCGATAGCGGCGTTCTTGGTCAGACCATTAACGGCATGCTTGCTGGCGACGTAGGCGGGATTGCCGGAAAGACCCGTCATGCCTGCGATCGAGCCGACATTGACGATGGCGCCGCCTGCGCCTTGGGCAATCATCTGCTTGAGTTCGGCGCGCAGGCAGCGGAACACGCCTGTCGCGTTGACGCGCATGACGTTGTCCCAATAGGCGTCGGTCGCCTCATGGATGGGCGCGAAGATCAG
>JBOFFB010000376.1:0-2882 GCA_051648385.1 Allobosea sp. | reverse complement strand
TTCCGCGATCTCAACGAAGTCTATCCTGGCCGCATCGTCAACAAGACCAACGGCATCACCTTCCGGCGCTGGCTGTTCGAGGCCAACCCGGGCCTTACCCGTCTTCTGGTTGACGCCGTCGGCCCCAAGTTTCTCGACGATCCCGCCGGCCTCAAGGGGCTGGAAGCTGTTGCCAGCGACGCGTCATTTCAGGCCCGCTTCAAGGCAGAGCGCCGCGCCAACAAGCTGGTGCTGGCCGCCACGATTCGGGACCGCCTTGGCATCAAGGTCGACCCGGACGCGATGTTCGATGTGCAGATCAAGCGCATCCACGAATACAAGCGCCAGTTGCTCAACATCCTCGAAACCATCGCGCTGTATGACGCAATCCGCGCCCAACCCACAAAGAATTGGGCTCCGCGCGTCAAGATTTTTGCCGGCAAGGCGGCGGCCAGCTACCATCAGGCCAAGCTGATCATCAAGCTCGCCAACGACGTCGCCAAGGTCGTCAACGGCGACCCGGCCATCCGCGGCCTGCTCAAGGTTGTGTTCCTGCCAAACTACAACGTCAGCCTCGCCGAGACGATCATTCCGGCCGCTGATCTCTCGGAGCAGATTTCCACCGCCGGCATGGAAGCATCCGGCACTGGAAACATGAAGTTCGCGCTGAACGGCGCCCTGACAGTCGGCACGCTCGACGGGGCCAATGTCGAGATGAAGGAGCATGTCGGCGACGAGAACATCTTCATCTTCGGCATGACGACAGAACAGGTAGCTGCCCGCCGCGCCGAGGGCATCGACATGCAGGCCGTGATCGCTGCTTCGCCCGTGCTGAAGGAAGTGCTTGACGCTGTCGGAAGCGGGGTGTTCTCGCCCGGCGAGCCAGACCGTTTCAAGGCGCTCGTCGATGCTGTGACGTACCATGACTATTTCATGGTCTCTGCGGATTTTGATGCCTATTTCGCGGCCCAACGCGGGCTCGACGATCTCTGGCAAAATCCTGCGCAGTGGTGGAACAAGGCCGTGCTGAACACAGCCCGCATGGGTTGGTTCTCGTCAGATCGCGCGATAGGAGAATATGCCCGCGAAATCTGGGGCGCACTCCCTTCCGGCAAACCCTCATGATCGGCGGTTGAAATGGCGCGCAAGTCCGCCAAGGCCGATGACAGGTCAGGCGCTGACTGGCGCACCTCGGATGCGCAGATCAACGCAATCGTGGATGCCTGCCATGGCGATCCGTTTGCACTGCTTGGCCCCCACAAGGTTGCCAAGGGTCTGGTCGTCCGCGCATTTGTTCCGCATGCCGAGAACATCAGCGTGACAACGCGCGACGGCGAGCCACTTGCAAATCTGTTCCGCCGGCATGACGCAGGCTTCTTCGAGGGGCTGCTGCCAGCCTCGATGGGCGCTGCCTATCGACTGCACGCCAGCAACGCCACCGCGTCGTGGGATCTTGATGACCCCTATGCTTTCGGCCCGGTGCTCGGCGAAATGGACGATTATCTGCTGGTCGAAGGCACGCACCGCACGCTGTATCAGCGCCTCGGCGCGCACCTGATGACACATGAGGGTGTGGCCGGTGTGCATTTCGCCGTCTGGGCACCACATGCCACGCGGGTTTCGGTGGTCGGTGACTTCAACGCCTGGGATGGCCGCCGCCATCAGATGCGAAAACGCGTCACATCAGGCCTATGGGAAATCTTCGCGCCGGGTGTCACGGCAGGCACGGCCTACAAGTTCGAGATCATTGGAACGGCTGGCGAACTTCTTCCTCTGAAGGCCGACCCGATGGGCGCGCAAGCCGAGATGCGCCCGTCCACGGCGTCGCTTGTGGCAGCACCGAGCACGCACGCATGGGGTGATGCCGGTTGGCTTGAGCAGCGGACGCATCGTGACCAGCGCCGCACGCCAGCATCGGTCTATGAGGTGCATCTCGGCTCATGGCGGCGAAAGGCTGACGGCGGCTACCTGAGTTACGACGAGATCACCGCCGAACTGATCCCTTACGTCCGCTGGATGGGCTTCACCCATGTCGAGTTCATGCCTGTGTCCGAGCACCCGCTCGATGCCTCATGGGGCTATCAGCCGGTCGGCCTGTTCGCACCCTCCAGCCGCTTCGGCGATTCTGATGGCTTCCGGCGGCTGGTAGATGCTGCCCATCAGGCAAACATTGGCGTCATCATCGACTGGGTGCCGGCACATTTCCCGGTCGACGAGCACGGCCTTGCCCGCTTTGACGGCACCGCGCTCTATGAACATGCCGACCCGAAGAAGGGTTTCCACCCGGACTGGAACACGGCGATCTACGATTTTGGCCGCACCGAAGTCGTCACCATGCTCAGCGCCAATGCTCTCTATTGGCTCGGTGAATTCCATGTCGATGCGCTACGTGTCGATGCCGTGGCGTCGATGCTCTACCTCGACTATTCGCGCATGCCGGGCGAATGGATCCCCAACATCCATGGCGGCAACCAGAACCTCGAAGCCGTCTCATTCCTGCGCCATGTCAATACGTTGGTCTATGGCCAGCACCCGGGCGCTGCCACGATCGCCGAGGAGTCCACCGCCTGGTCGGGTGTTTCGCAGCCGGTTCATGCAGGCGGTCTGGGCTTCGGCTTCAAGTGGAACATGGGTTGGATGAACGACACGCTGGTCTACATGGGCAAGGATCCGGCCCACCGGCGCTGGCACCACGACAAGATGACATTCGGCTTGCTCTATGGCTTCAGCGAGAATTTCGTGCTGCCGATTTCCCATGACGAGGTCGTGCACGGCAAGGGTTCGATCCTGACGCGCATGCCCGGCGATGACTGGCAGCAATTCGCCAATGTCCGTGCCTACTACGGCTTCATGTGGGGCCACCCCGGCAAGAAGCTTCTGTTCATGGGCCAGGAATTCGCCCA
>JBOFFB010000375.1:0-4568 GCA_051648385.1 Allobosea sp. | reverse complement strand
CCGCAAAACTGACAAACACGACAAGGCGCACGAACAGCACCCAGACCACGGTGAGCAACACGACCACTCGCTCATGCACGGCAAACGGCGTGACCAGTTGCACAGCGTTGATGGCTGGCTGCGTGATCTGGCGAAACACGGTCCAGATGACCTTGTCGCTGCCTTCCGGAAAGAACAGTGACAGCACGAAGCGACCAAGCAGCGTGTACATCAGCGCCGCAAGCGCCAGATTGGGGATCTGGTAGAGCCAGAACAGCGCCTGACTGTCGACATCGGTCATGGTTGGATGGTCCCTGGATCGCGCCTGAATGCGCGTGATTTAGAATGAAAAAAGGGGCGGAACAAGCCGCCCCTCCTCACTGTTGTTGCGGGGCGGGCCAGCTGGCCCGCCTGCTGTTAATCAGCCAGTCTTCTCGATCATCACCGCTGCGCCGCGTGGGCGACGGATATCGTCGATGAAGCTCTGCATTTCCTTGGTAGGGGCCGTGGTGAACTTCGAGACGATGATCATCGTCAGGAAGCCGATCGGCATGCCAAACAAGCCTGCCGAGATGTTGGCCACACTGAAGTAGCCGACACGGGAGGCCAGAGGATGGCTGATCAGAACCATACCCTGCTGGAAAATCGCAGGCTGTTCGGCCTTGAGCTTTGCCAGATCAACAAGCGGCACGCGTGTCACCGGGTGGACATGGGAGGTCATCCCCATCACGTCCACACCGAAGCCCGGGAAGTAGCGGGTCACGACCAGATAGACCAACGTGGTCAGGAAGCCGGCCCAGATACCTGCCACGGCGGCTGCCGAAGTGGTGTTCTTGGACCAGATGCCCATGACAAGCGCCGGGAACAAGCCTGCCGCAGCAAGCGAGAAGGCCCAGGCGACCATGGCCACGATGTCCGCCGGACGCCCTGAAGCGACCCATGCGGCAAGGATCGCCACAACCACCAGCAGCACGCGCGCGATGATGAGCTTGCGCTCTACCGGTGCGTTCTTGTTGATCATGCGCGAGTAGACGTCGTGCGATAGCGCGTTGGCGATGGCGAGCAGCAGCCCGTCAGCGGTCGAGAGCGCAGCAGCGAGACCGCCAGCGGCAACGAGGCCGGAGACGACATAGGGCAAGCCAGCGATTTCAGGCGTGGCGATCACGATCGCGTCGGCCTGGATGGAGAAGTTGGCGATGCCAAGGATGCCCGTATGGCCAGCAATACGACCGCAAGCTGCGGTGATCGATGCCACATCAACGGCATTGACGCCACAGATCTGGATCAGACCAATCTTGCCATAGCTGTAGATCCAGCCTGGAAGCTGGCCGAGCGGCTTGCCGATGACGTTCTCGAACACCTCGAGCTTCGCGAAGGCGGCATAGGCCGGTGCCGTGAAGTAGAGGATGAAGATGAACAGCAAGGTCCATGCAACCGACTGGCGGGCTTCACGCACCGATGGGGTGGTGAAATAGCGCATCAGGACGTGCGGCAGGGAGGCGGTGCCGACCATCAGGCAGAGCACGAGCGCAAAGAAGTTCAAGGGGTCATAGCGGGCGAAAGGCACGATGTGCGATGCCGCCGCCGAGACGCCGAGCGCTGCTTCCTTGATCTGGATTTCCGAAAGAACCGTGCCGTAGGTGAGCTGCGGGATCGGGATGCCGAACTTCTGGGTCGAGAGGATCACGACCGGGACGAGATAGGCGATGATCAGCACGATATACTGTGCAACCTGCGTCCAGGTGACGGCGCGCATGCCGCCCAGCATCGAGCAGACGAGGATACCGACGAGGCCGACGAACACAGCAACCTCGAACGACATGCCGAGCAGGCGTGCGCCGATGAGGCCGGTGCCGACGATCTGCGCCACCACGTAGGTGAACGAGCAGCTCATCAGAACGACGATGCCGGCGATGCGTGCCGCGTTGCCACCAAAGCGGAAGGCCAGGAAGTCCGGCACGGTGTAGCAGCCGAACTTGCGCAGGTAAGGCGCAATCAGCGTCGCCACCAGCACATAGCCGCCAGTCCAGCCGAGGATGAAGGCGAGGCCATCATAACCGAGCAGGTAGAGCGTGCCTGCCATGCCGATGAACGAGGCAGCGCTCATCCAGTCGGCGGCAGTCGCCATGCCGTTGTAGAAGGACGGCACCTTGCGGCCTGCGACGTAATACTCGTCGACCTGCATGGTGCGGGAAAGAATGCCGATGGCGGCGTAAACGCCGATGGTGAAGGCCACGAAGAGGTAGCCGAGGATGTGGTTTGGAACGCCGACGCGCTCCAGAATCGCGATGAAGATGACGAAGGCGACAAATCCACCCGTGTAGATGGTGTAGATCCGGCCCAGATTTGAGGTGAAATCACCCTTTGCTTCGGTTGCCATGATGCTTTTCCCCTCAATCGTCTTCGGCCATGCCATACTTGCGGTCGACCTTGTCCTGGGCCCCTGAGAACCAGAACAACTGCGCCACGAATATGATCAGCGAGCCTTGCGCAGCCATATAGAAGCCCAGCGGGAAGCCGAGGATCTTGATGCCGTTCAGCTGGCCCGCGAACATATGGATGAAAAAGGAAAAGAAGGCCCAGATGCCTATCATGATGTAGGTCAGACGCTGGGTCGCTGCCCAATGCGCCTGAACCTTGTTTGGTTCGCTCATCTTGCGTTTCTCCCGATGCAGACGCATGCGGGGTCCGGACGCCCCGTCACTGCATACTGCGACAGTCGGCACTCCAAGCATGGTTAGCCCGGTTTAACCGATGTGGCATAATTAGGGCGGAAAAATTCCTCCCGATAGTCCTACTATAGACTCATGCGGACTTATTTTCACAATCTTTCCTTGGACTTAGGTGCGCCGCAACATGTAATTTGGTGCACTGCATCAACATTCGAAATGTGTGATTTCTCATCGGCACTTCCGAAAGCCGGTCTGAGCACTTGCAAGAGGTTGGGCGACATGGCCTAGTTTGAGACGTGAGACGACAGCATAAGTCGTACATGGAGGACTATGCGATGACAGCCCAGAATGGCCCATCGATCCTGATTGCGGATGATCATCCGCTGTTTCGTGGCGCGCTCAGGCAAGCACTTGTCTCCGCGCTTCCGGGCACGACACTGTCGGAGGCAGGCTCGTTCGACGATGTCACCAAGATGCTGGCCGACGGGCTCGAAGCCGATCTCGTCCTGCTTGATCTGACCATGCCGGGCGTGCAGGGCTTCTCGGGGCTGCTGTTCCTCAGGGCTGATTATCCGCAGGTTCCGGTCATGGTCGTCTCGGCCAATGATGATCCGGGCGTTGTCAGGCGTTGCATCGCGTTCGGCGCGCTCGGTTTCATGCCGAAGACTCTGGATGCGGAGCAGATGGCCGTGGCGGTCCAATCCGTGCTGGACGGCAATGTCTGGGTGCCGCAGGGCATCGATCTGGCAGCGGTGCAGGACACAGAGACATCCGGCACCATCAAGCGCCTGATGACGCTGACCCCGCAGCAGGTACGTGTCCTGATGATGCTCTCGGAAGGCCTTCTCAACAAGCAGATCGCCTACGAGCTTGGCGTCTCGGAAGCGACCGTGAAGGCGCATGTCTCGGCCATCCTGCAGAAACTTGATGTTGACAGCAGGACACAGGCCGTGATCCTCGCGTCCAAGATTGCCGCGACGGGCTGGAGCCCGGGTGACGCGGCACAACAGAATTCGGCGGCATAGGTTATGCCACCCATCAGAGGTTGAATTGCATGGCCGATCCAAAGTTCGAACGCGTCTTTGGCGGCTCGCCGCTCAGTGTCATCGTCAAGCTGATTTTCCTGTCGCTGATCGTCGGCGCGATCATGGCATTTCTGGGTCTCACCCCGCGCAACCTGTTCAGCGCCATCGGCAATTTCATCTCGTCAATCCTCAACCTTGGCACCGACGCCATCCGCGATGTTGCGCAATGGATCGTGGCAGGCGCACTGATCGTGGTGCCGATCTGGTTGATCCTGCGCCTGCTTGGGCGGAAATAGCGTAACTTTCCGTCATATGTGACGGCATTGCCTCGCATAAGCGCGGCCGCGCTTGCCATCACCCTTCGGCAGAAGCGAAGGGTGATGTGGTGTAGCCACTCAGCCCGCTGTGCGTGCCAGCTCCGCAGTACGGCGTCCCACAAGTGCGCTGATGGTTGTGACGCCGGTCCGGTCAAGATGGGCACTCAGGCCGCGCTTGATGTCTTTGAACAAGCCCGGCCCCTTATAGATCATCGCCGTATAGAGCTGCACCAGTGTCGCACCGGCTTCGATCTTGGCCAGTGCTCCTTGCCAGTCCTCGACACCGCCGACGCCAATGAGAGGCATGTGACCCTCCATGCGCAACGCTGTCTGTGCCAGCACGCTCGTCGAGCGGGCGAAGATGGGGCGACCGGACAGTCCACCGGTTTCACCGCGATGGCTGCTTCGTAATGAAGCCGCGCGCTCGATGGTGGTGTTGGCCACGATCATGCCATCGATGCCGCGCCGCCGAGCCACCTCGACGATGCCGTCAATGTCGATCTCGGCAAGATCGGGAGCGATCTTGAGCAGCACGGGTGTCCGCCTTGCCTGCGCTGCGCCATCGCGCGCCTCCA
>JBOFFB010000374.1:0-1520 GCA_051648385.1 Allobosea sp. | reverse complement strand
GCGATGCGCGCGGCGGTTGCGTTCGCTGACGTCGTTGGCGAGGAAACCGGTCAGCAGCGCGAACAGGATCGCAACCGACCCGAAGAACGGCGCCACCACGCCCGTCAGCGACATGGCCGGTCTCGTCAAGCGCGAGCGGAAAATGATCAGCGCTAAACATAGCGAGAAACCGAAATAGAGCACGATAAGGACCGCGAAAATTCCGGGGGCGGACAGGTCGAGCCAGGTTCGGATCATGGAAGCAGCCTTTTCTTGCCTTATAGCCATCCGCGTGGTGCACCCGGCGCTGATAGCGACTTTAGCCGAATCGTGGCGGCTTGGTCATAGGCGCAAATCAGCGTAGGTAAGGCGAAGGTCAAGATCGGGTTGTCATGAGCGGGTCAAAACACGTCGCAGTGCTGATGGGCGGATGGTCGTCGGAGCGGGAGGTCTCGCTGCGGTCGGGCAAGGCCTGCGCCGATGCACTGGAGCGCAAGGGCTACCGCGTCACGCGGATCGACGTGAAGCGCGATATCGCGACCGTGCTCGATACACTGCGGCCCGACGTTGCGCTGGTGATGCTGCACGGCAAGCCCGGCGAGGACGGCACCATCCAGGGTGTGCTGGAGACGCTTGCAATTCCCTATACGCATTCGGGCGTGCTGGCCTCGTCGCTGGCGATGCAGAAGGATACGGCCAAAACGGTGTTGGCGACGGCAGGCGTGCCGGTGCCACAAGGTTTGACATTGACGCGGGCCGAGGTCGCCAAGGGCCACGTCATGGCGCCGCCTTACGTCATCAAGCCGGTGGCGGACGGCTCCAGCGTCGGGGTGTTCATCGTCACCGAAGCCCATGCCCACCCGCCGCAGGAGCTTTTCCGCGACGACTGGCCCCACGGGGAACTGCTTCTGGTGGAAAAATACATCGCCGGAAAGGAACTGACCTGCGCCGTCATCAAGGGTGAGGCCACCGGGGTGATCGAGATAGTTCCATTGATAAAATTTTACGATTACGAGGCAAAGTACTCTCCGGGCGCATCAAAACACATCCTGCCTGCACCTATTTTACCTTTTGTTTACCAGGAAGTCCGAAGGTTAACGCTGGCGGCGCATGTGGCGCTTGGCTGCCGGGGCGTAAGCCGTGCGGATTTCCGTTACGACGACCGCATCGAGGGACTTGGGGGATTGTCCTGCCTCGAGGTGAACACCCAACCCGGCATGACCGAGACGTCACTTGTTCCAGAGCTTGCTGCTCACGCAGGCGTAACATTTGACGAGTTGGTGCAATGGATGGTGGAGGACGCCTCTCTCGATCGCTAGGATCGCAGAGGCCCCAATCTAATCCTCAGACAAGAGCCGCTTCCGCAGCGTCGCGCACGCGCGGCCGTGCGCCTGCGTCTGCACGCCGCTCTGCGTCCCATGCCGCCACGCGCTATGAAGCGCCTCATCCCTGGATCGCCATGCTGGAGCGCCGGTTGCCGCGCTTCGCCGGGCTTGCTGCAACCTGCTTCGTTCTGATCGGCGCCGTCGTGCTCGGCGTGA
>JBOFFB010000373.1:0-6098 GCA_051648385.1 Allobosea sp. | reverse complement strand
ATCGAGCTGATCATCGACAATTTCAGGGCGGTCGGGATTCGCTTGTTCTCGCGCGCCTCGCAGCGTGACCTGTTCCGCCGCCGCCTCTTGATCGGTGACACGATGCTGTCGATGGCGACAGGTCTCGACAACGGTATTGCTGGCCCCGACACCGAACCTGATGCACTAGCGCCGACATCGCCCGCCCAGTACCAGTGGCCTGCGTTTGGCGCGAATGTCGAGAGCCGTGGCAAGGATGGCACCGCCGTTGACATGCCGGAGGTTGCCGAGCTTTCCGCCCTGCATGCCGAATGGCGTCACTCGACCAGCAGCGACGAGCGCCGGGTGGTATGGCGAAAGATGCTCGCCATCCATGCAGAACAGGTTTTCAGCATTGGTCTGATCAACAGCACGCTCCAGCCCGTGGTTGCCTCACGCCGTCTGCGCAACGTGCCCGCGACGGGCTGGTTCTCATTCGAGCCCGGTGCATTCTTTG
Source organism: Allobosea sp. (assembly GCA_051648385.1). Taxonomy (GTDB): domain Bacteria; phylum Pseudomonadota; class Alphaproteobacteria; order Rhizobiales; family Beijerinckiaceae; genus Allobosea. The sequence continues at coordinate 5,623 of JBOFFB010000373.1, read as the reverse complement.
GAGTTTACATGCCGGATACTTTCTGGCTGCGCGACGCAGGAAGCAATTGAGCCATGCTGCGATATCTTTTCCGCCGTGTCCTTCTGATGATACCCACGCTGCTGATCGCCAGCGCGTTGATCTTCACCGTGATGCAGTTGCCGCCAGGCGACTATTTCCAGACCTACGTGGCCGAGATGCAGGCGCAGGGGGAGCGCGCCGACTTGAGCCGGCTCGAATTCCTCAAAGCCGAGTACCACTTGGACAAGCCGCCGGTGGAGCGCTATTTCTACTGGCTTGCAGATTTCGTGCGCGGCGATTTCGGTTATTCTTTTGAATACGACCTGCCGGTGCGCGAACTCGTCGGCGACCGTCTGATGCTGACGATGATCCTGTCCTTCCTGACCATCATTTTCACCTGGGCTATAGCTTTTCCGATCGGCATCTATTCCGCCACCCATCAATACAGCTGGGGCGACTATGGCCTGACATTCCTCGGCCTGCTCGGCCTTGCGGTGCCGCACTTCCTGCTGGCACTGATCGTGATGTTTTTCGCCAACGCCTGGCTCGGGCTTTCGATCGGCGGATTGATGGCACCTGAATACCTCAATCAACCGATGAGCTGGGCCAAGTTCAGCTCGATCCTGAGCCACATCTGGTTGCCAGTCGTGGTCATCGGCGTGACCGGTACAGGCGGCATGATCCGCGCGGTTCGGGCCAATCTGCTCGATGAACTTGACAAGCAGTATGTCACGACAGCGCGGGCCAAAGGCCTGCCGCCACGCAAGGCGCTGCTGAAGTACCCGTTCCGCATGTCACTGAATTTCTTTGTTTCCGACATCGGCTCGGTGCTGCCCTCGGTGGTGTCCGGAGCCGAGATCGTCGCCATCGTCCTGTCGCTGCCAACAACTGGCCCTCTGCTGGTCAGGGCGCTTCAGTCCCAGGACATGTACCTTGCAGGTTCGTTCCTGATGTTCCTTGCCGTCCTGACGGTGATCGGCGTGCTGATTTCCGACATTGCGTTGGCATTCCTCGATCCACGCGTGCGTCTACAGTCAGGGCAGGCCAAATGAGCGCGATCCCGACAACCGCTGCAGGCGTGGCACCCGACGAAACCGTCAACGACAGACTGCCTTCGGCTGACCAGAAGCTGGCCCACTACATCTCGTCCGCGCCGTTCGATCCGATGTCCGTGACACGGATGACGCCTGAGCAGGAGAAGGCCGCGCTTGCCTCGCAGTGGCGGCTGATGTGGCTCAAATTCAAGCGACACAAGCTGGCGGTGGCCTCAGCCATCGTGCTCACCATCGCTTACCTGATTGCCGGATTTTGTGAGTTTGTGGCTCCGTATGAAAGCCAGACGCGCAATACCGCACATGTCCGCGCGCCGCCGCAGCAGTTGCATCTGTTCCATGAGGGCCGCTTCATCGGCCCATTCGTCTATGGCCAGACCTACCAGCTCAATATGGAGAACCTGCGCCGCGAATACACGCCCGACACTACACGCGTGCAGCCTCTGCGCTTCCTGTGCCGCGGCGATCCTTACCTGATGTGGGGCTTCATCGACGGCGACCGGCACCTGTTTTGCCCGCAGGAAGGCACGACGCTGTTCCTTCTGGGTTCGGACAGGTTAGGGCGGGACATGCTCTCGCGCGTGATCTATGGGGCTCGGATTTCGCTGACCATCGGTATCCTCGGCATTTCTGTCAGCTTCATCCTGGGCATCATCATCGGGGGTCTGGCCGGCTACTATGGCGGGCTGTTCGACCTTGTGACCCAGCGCATCATCGAGGTCGTGCAATCATTGCCGCACATTCCGCTCTGGATGGCGCTGGCCTCGGTGATGCCGCCCTCATGGAGCCCGATCCTGATCTATTTTGGCATCACCGTCATCCTTGGGCTGATGGACTGGACCGGGCTGGCGCGCGCCGTGCGCTCAAAGCTCCTGTCGCTGCGCGAGGAGGATTATGTGCTCTCGGCACAGTTGATGGGCGCGCGTACGCCGCGCATCGTGGGTCGGCATCTGGTGCCGGGATTCATGAGCCATCTCATCGCCAAGGCAACAGTCGCTATTCCCGGCATGATTCTGGGTGAGACAGCGCTGTCATTCCTGGGCCTTGGTCTGCGTGCGCCCATCACCTCATGGGGCGTCATGCTGAACGAGGCGCAGAACATCAACGTGGTGGCGCTTTACCCGTGGTTGATGCTGCCCGTTGCACCGGTCATCATCGTGATCCTCGCCTTCAACTTCCTTGGCGACGGGCTGCGCGACGCTGCCGATCCTTATCGCTGACAATGGAGTGATATCTCTGCCGCCGGTCCGCAGCGCAGATTCATGCTCGCGGATACAGTCATTGGGTCATGAGGCGATATCGTTTTGTCACTTTTCCGTGGTTGAATTTTGATCAGCCACTCGGCACAGACCAGATGCAACGCGCAGCAATGAATAGCGGCAGCTACGCTCTGTTCCGACATCAATGTCACGGTTCCATCGGTGATCGGGGCCACAGGAAAACATCAATCCGGGATTGCTATCATGCCCTTGATCGCCATCCTGGTCTTGGGCGGAACTCTGCTCTCCGCGCCGGAGCTGCAATGAGTGTGGTGGCATACCGCACCGCAATCGCGCCTCGAACTTGTCGACACGCTCAGCACCCACGTGGAAGTTGGCTAGAGCATTGCGCACAAAGTGGGTACCGGTTTTGTGAGTACGCAATGCTCTATCCTATTATAATCGATCATCTTTCCGCACTGAGATGGATTCCATCTCAATGCGGGATGATCGAGAACTCATCGCATATCGGGCTTAACCGCACCCTTCCCCTCGAACGGCCAGAACAGGCCGAGGTCGGACACTGCGCAAGCACTGCACCAACGGTCTGGTTGGGCGCGAAGCAGGCGATGGACACCTTCAACGCCGAGGTCTTGCCAAGAGCAAAGATGCCGGTTGCAAGCAAGAACGCCAGCGCTGGAGACATTTACTTACGCTGCCTCCAATCCAAAAAGGAACGATACGCAACCAGCGTTGCGTTCTCGGGAGACGGCTTCATATCTGCGTAAATCCCAGCTTTTCAAGGAGCTCGACTAACATTGCTCCAGCCTTGGCGCGGTGATCATGGTGAATTTTCTGCGCGCTCTCTGCGTCGCGGGCGGCGATTGCCGCGACAAGCATGGCGTGATCCCGGTTGGAACCAACGGGTTTGGGCCGCAATCTCAAGGTCAGCATACGCGCGCGATGGGCTTGCTCCCCAAGCTGCGTCACGATCTGCTGGAGACGCTGGTTGCGGGTCAATTCGACAAGCAAGGAATGAAAGCGCTGATCGGCAGTAGCCCAGGTCTCCAGATCATCGATCGCCAGTGCTGCATCCATGTCGGACACCGCTTGCTGCAGTTGCGCCAGTTCGGCAGTGCTGACACCGCGGCGCGCAACAAGCTCGGCCGCGGTTGACTCAAGCGAGGTCAGGACTTCGTAAATCTCGCGCATGTCGTCGGCCGAGACCGGCAAGACCCTCATTCCGTGTCGAGGCCTGATTTCGGCCACACCATCCTGTTCGAGGCGGACCATCGCTTCGCGTATGGGCGTTCGGCTCATGCCCAGGCGTAATGCGGCCTCCTGTTCCAGAAGCTGACTTCCAGCAGGAAGCTGATTTGACAGGATCAGCGCCTTGAGCGCGCGATAGGCCCTCTCCGCGTTCGAAACACGGCTTGGGTCGCCATCGAGATCAGATTGAGAGGCGCCGTTGTTCGGCATCAGAGGCATAGACAGCTTCCTCGATGAGGATGTTGGTGAGGTACTCGCGGCCCGTGTTTTCTACAGGTCTGCGCCCAAGTCGGTGGTCGATGACATGCTGTTGGAGTTCATGCACGCAGTCACCGCCAAAATCCACGTTGTGCCATTGGTATGGCATATCTTGGACTTCATTGCTGCCATGGGGCCTGAAGCTGATGCTGCCGTCACCATCCAGTGAAAGGACACCTTTTTCGCCTTCAATCAGCATCTCGCCCATGGTCAGGCGCCTGTTGCCGGCTTGGTGATCAGACAGCCGGTTGCCATCAAAAAGGCAGCGAACGCCATTGGCCATGTCGAGCATGATCAGCCCGGCATCTTCGCCAGCAATGACCGGGTTGAGCTTCCGCAGAGAGGCAAAAACAGCCTCGACATCGCCGAACAGGAAACGGAACGTGTCGATCAGATGGATGGCCGTTTCGTGCACCAGCAGGCGCGGCATGTTCTGGAAATAGGGCTGTCGATCCAGATAGGCGCGTGGCCCCTGTCCATCACCGGGCCGCAGGCGGAAGGTGGCCTGATACACCTGCCCAAGCTTGCCCCTCTCCAGCAATCGTTTGATTTCGCGGTGCCACGGCTGGAAACGGAAGTTCTCATGCACGATGATCTGAATACCGGCTTCGTCAGCGATCCTTACGGCCTCCTTCGCCTCTCCCAGGGTTTGGCAAAATGGCTTCTGGCAGATGACGTCAATCTTGCGCGCTGCAGCAAGCCTGATGGCAGCCAGATGGGTTTCGGGCGGTGTGATGATGTCCAGAAGATCAGGCTTCGCCTGCACCAGCATCTGGTCAAGATCGTCGGTGAAGAACGGAATACCAAATTCTTCGGCAAAGGCCTGGGCAGACGCCATTGTCCTGTTGCAGACCCCCACCAGCGCGACCTCGGGGATGCGTGACCAGGCCCGGTATTGGAAGCGGCTGAAATAGCCGGTTCCGACAGCGGCAACACGAACAGGCACTATCGTCATGCCGCAATAGGCTCCGCTGTTTTCAAGGCGTCGAGCACGCGGCGCGTGATGTCTCCAGTGCCGTCGCGACCACCGATCTCGAATGGCTTCAATCCCCCGGCAAACGCCGTGTCGACAGCAGACCGTATCAGTTGTGCAGTGGCAACCGCCTGTGGGCGGTCATGCTTCTCGCCCAGCCATTCGAGCATCATGGCCGCAGACAGGAACATCGCGGTCGGGTTGGCCTTGTCGTGGCCTGCGATATCCGGCGCTGTTCCATGACAAGGTTGGAAAACCGCGTGGCTATCGCCAATGTCGGCAGATGGCGCAAAACCCATCCCGCCCATCAGGCCAGCACCGAGATCAGACAGGATATCGCCAAACATGTTTTCGGTGACGAGAACATCAAGATCCCACGGCTTGCGGACCATATAAAGAGCAGTGGCGTCGATGTACGCATGGTCGGCCTTGATGTCAGGAAACAGCGCCGCGCGCTCGTCGAACACTTTCCGGAAGAATGCAAAACTCGCGAACACGTTGGCCTTGTCGACGCAGGTGACAATACCCTTGCCACCCGCAGCCTTGCGCGTGCGGGCCAGACGGAACGAGAAATCAAACAGGCGCTCACAGACATTGCGCGTGATGACCATGGTGTCACGCGCTTCGCGATCATCGATGACGACACCCTTGCCACGCGACGAGAACAATCCTTCGGTCGACTCGCGGATGACAACAAAGTCGAGCGCTCTGGCACGTTCGTCAGCGAGCACCGGCACCATGTTTGGCAATGTCTTCACTGGCCGCACACCTGCATAGAGGCCAAACTCGATCCGCAAGTCGATCTGTGGGGCAATCTCCGTGCCGTCGGCATAACGGATCTCTGGCCAGCCCATTGCGCCGAGCAAAATGGC
>JBOFFB010000372.1:0-9319 GCA_051648385.1 Allobosea sp. | reverse complement strand
ATGTCCAAGCATGGGGCTGTTTTGATGGGTGGCTGGTCGGCTGAGCGCGAGGTTTCGCTGAACTCCGGCAAGCAGAATGCGGATGCTGCCGAAAGCGTCGGGTATCGCGTCACGCGCATCGATGCGGGTCGTGACATTGCCGAGGTGCTGGCGCAGCTCAAGCCCGACGTCGTGCTGAACTGCCTGCACGGGCCGTGGGGCGAGGATGGCTGCATCCAGGGCGTGCTCGAAATCCTGAAGATCCCCTACACGCATTCCGGCGTGCTGGCCTCCGCGCTTGCCATGCACAAGGCGCGTGCCAAGGCCGTGGTCGCTGCCGCTGGCGTTGCGGTGGCGGACGGGGTCGTGGTCAGCCGTTTCGAGGCGGCCAAGCGCCATGCCATGCAACCGCCCTACGTCATCAAGCCGGTTGATGATGGCTCGTCAATTGGCATCGTCATCGTCAAGAAGGACCGCACCCACCCGCCGCAGGAACTTGCCCGCGAGGACTGGCCGTGTGGTGACTGGATGCTGGCGGAAGAGTTCATTCCGGGCCGCGAGCTGACCTGCGCCGTTCTGGGCGACCGGGCGCTCGACGTGATCGAGATCACGACCTCGACCGGCGAATTCTACGATTACGATGCGAAGTACGCGCCGGGGGGCTCAATCCACATCCTGCCCGCTCCACTTAAACCAAAAATTTACCAACAGGTTCAAGAGTGGTCGTTAACCGCGCATCAAGCAATCGGGTGCCGGGGCGTGAGCAGGTCTGACTTCCGTTACGACGAGGCATCCGAGCGCCTCATCTGGCTGGAAGTGAATACGCAACCCGGAATGACGGCGACGAGCCTGGTTCCCGAGTTGGCCGCCCATGCGGGCATTGAGTTTGGCGAGTTGGTGAGATGGATGGTGGAGGACGCCTCCTGCGATCGTTGACGACGGCGCTCTTCGGGGTGCGGTCCCAGCGCTCTCGCGCCGGAGACATCGATGTGCCGCTGCTGGTCGGCGAGCGCTCGGGCAAGCGCGGCTTTTGGCCGTTCGGCTCGCGCGCCTCCGTGACCCTGCCGCTGCACGAGCGCGTGTCGGGCCGCTTCTTTCCGCTTGTGTCGTTGTCCACACTGTCGGTGATTGCGGGCATCGGCTTCGTTATTGGTGGCCAGTATGATGCGTTTCGTGCGAGCCAGGGTGAGTTGCACCACGTCGCTGCCCGCGCGGTCGGGCTTGGCATGGACCGGATTACCATTTCCGGGTTGATGGAACTCGATGAGCATGAGGTGCTGCAAGCTGCGGGCATCAATCCTCGTGGCTCTCTTGCTTTCTTCGATGTCAGTGAAGCGCGCCAGCGTCTCGAAGCGCAGCCGTTGATCCGCGAGGCCAATGTCCGCAAGCTTTACCCGGGCGAGCTGACCATCCAGCTCAAGGAGCGCGAAGCGTTTGCGCTGTGGCAGCTCAATGGCGAGATTTCGATTATTTCGTCCGATGGCACAGTCATCGACAAGATGCGCGATGGCAGGTTTGCGCACCTGCCTCTGGTGGTTGGTCCCGGTGCAAACAAGCGCGTGCGCGACTATGTGGTGCTGCTCGCCGAGGCTGGCTCGCTCAAGAAGGAGATCCGGGGCGCAACTCTTGTTTCCGAACGGCGCTGGACCCTGAAATTGCAGAACGGCCTCGATGTGCGGTTGCCTGAGGAGAACGCCGACGAGGCTGTGCGCAGGCTTGCCCGCCTTGCCCGCGAACAGAAGCTGATCGACAAGGACATCATTTCCATCGACATGCGCCAGCCTGACCGGGTCACGGTACGCCTGACCGAGGAAGCCGCCGCGGCCCGCGCCGAGATGTTGAAGAACCGGCCCAAGCCCAAGGGAGGCCAGGCATGAGCCTGTTTTCCCAAGGCCTGACGCCGCGCCTGCGCCCACTATCCACCCGCAAGAGCGCCACCATGTCGGTGCTCGATGTCGGCACCAGCAAGATTGTCTGCCTGATCGCTGAATTGCAACCTGTCGAGAGCAGCGACCGGCTGAAGGGCCGCACGCATCTCGCGCGCATCATCGGCATCGGCCACACCCGTTCCATGGGCCTCAAGGGCGGGGCGGTGATCGACCTCGAAGCTGCCGAGCGCTCCGTGCGTCAGGCGGTCGATGCCGCCGAGCGCATGGCCAAGGTCGAGGTGCAGTCCGTTATCGTCAACCAGACCGGCGGTCGGCTTGGTTCGCAGAGCTTCACGGCAAGCGTTGATCTGCGTGTCGGTTCGGTGGCTGATCAGGATGTCAAACGTGTTCTGGCGGCTGCCGCCTCGCATAGCGTGCGTCCGGGCCGTGCTGTGCTCCATGCGCTGCCCACAGGCTACGCGCTCGATGGACAGGCCGGCGTCACCGATCCGCGCGGGCTGATGGGCCGGGCGCTGTCGGTCGACATGCACGTGGTCACAGGTGAGGGCGCTGCTGCACGCAACCTGATGCTTGCGGTCGAGCGCTGCAACCTCACGGTCGAGGCGGTTGTCGCAACGCCATATGCGTCAGGACTGTCGGCGCTTGTCGATGACGAGGCCGAGATGGGCGTCGTCATCATCGACATGGGCGGTGGCACCACCAGCATCGGGGTTTTCGCTCAGGGCCATCTGATGCACGCCGATAGTGTTGCCGTCGGCGGCCATCATATCACTATGGATATGGCGCGCGGATTGTCGACGAGGGTCTCCGCTGCCGAGCGGCTGAAGACGCTCTACGGCAGCACAATTGCGACCGCCTCCGACGAACGCGACATCATCACCGTGCCGTCGGTCGACGACGACGAGCGCGATCAACAGAACCATGTGCCGAAATCGCAACTGGTCAGGATCATCCGGCCGCGTGTCGAAGAAATTCTTGAGCTGACGCGGGACCGGCTGAAAGCTGCCGGTTTTGCTGGCGAAGCTGGCCGCCGTGTCGTGCTGACGGGTGGTGCTTGCCAGCTCACAGGTTTGCCGGAGCTAGCCCGCTCCGTGCTGGGGGGGCAGGTCCGCATCGGCCGTCCGCTTGGCATCAAGGGATTGCCGGAAGCTGCCAAGGGCCCGCCCTTCGCCGCTGCGGTGGGACTGCTGGTTTATCCGCAAGTGGCGCATATCGAACACTTCGAGCCGCGCTCTTCGGGTGGTTATCTCGCAACCGGGACCGACGGAGGTTACTTCGGACGTGTCGGGAGATGGCTGAAAGACAGCTTCTGAATGAAGCAGACTTGGCCGGGATTGGCACCCGGCCGGGTTTCAACAGGGAAAGCGTGGCGGCGCAGTCCTGAAACAAGAGAATAGGTGCTCGCCGGGCACCGCAAACACGAGAGAGGCCAGGACCATGGCGATGAACCTGCAAGCCCCGGACATTCGGGAACTCAAGCCACGGATCACCGTATTCGGTGTCGGTGGCGGCGGCGGCAACGCCGTCAACAACATGATCCAGGCTGGCCTCCAGGGCGTCGACTTCGTCGTCGCCAACACGGATGCGCAGGCTCTGGCCATGTCGAGTGCCCAGCGGATCATCCAGATGGGCCTGCAGGTCACCGAAGGTCTCGGGGCCGGCTCGCAGCCAGAGATCGGCCGGGCCGCGGCCGAAGAGGTGATCGACGAAATCCGCGACCACCTTGCCGGTGCGCACATGGTGTTCATCACCGCCGGCATGGGCGGCGGCACGGGCACGGGCGCAGCACCGGTCGTGGCCCGCGCAGCCCGCGAACTCGGCATCCTCACCGTCGGCGTCGTGACCAAGCCGTTCCAGTTCGAAGGCACCCGCCGTCTGCGCATGGCAGATGCGGGTATCCAGGAACTGCAGGCCTCGGTCGACACGCTGATCGTGATCCCGAACCAGAACCTCTTCCGCATCGCCAACGAGAACACCGGCTTTGCCGACGCATTCGGTATGGCCGACCAGGTGCTCTACTCCGGCGTTGCCTGCATCACCGACCTGATGGTCAAGCCCGGCCTGATCAACCTCGATTTTGCCGATGTGCGCGCCGTGATGCGCGGCATGGGCAAGGCGATGATGGGCACTGGCGAGGCAACTGGCGAAAAGCGCGCCGAAACCGCTGCCCAGGCCGCGATTTCCAACCCACTGCTCGACGAAGTGTCGATGCGCGGCGCACGTGGCCTCTTGATCTCGATCACCGGCGGGCGCGACATGAAGCTCTACGAGGTCGATGAAGCCGCCACCCGCATTCGCGAGCAGGTCGACGAAGAAGCCAACATCATCGTGGGTGCGACCTTCGACGAGAGCATGGAAGGCGTGATGCGCGTTTCCGTGGTTGCAACTGGCATCGACGCTGCTTCGATCCAGATTCAGCCTGAAGTGTCAGCCATCGACAAGCGCATCGCCGAAGTGGCCGAGCGGCTCAAGGCAGAAGCCCGCCTTCGTGCCCAGTCGAATGCAGCCGCGCCCGCTTTTCGCCCGATGGCATCAGTGATCACCTCGGCACCAGTGCAGCCAGCACCTCAGCCGATGATCGAGGTGGCTCCGATGGAGCCGACTGTCATCGCCGAGACTGTCAGGCTTGAGCCCGCACAGCCGCGTGTGGTTCTGGCGTCAGCTCCACCTGCCGCCGAAACTGCACCGATGCGCATGGAAGAGCCACTGTCAGTGCGCCAGGACACTTTCATTCCGCCAGAAGCCGAGCGCATCAAGCCCGCGCGTCTGCCACGGGTTGAAGATCTTCCGCGTCCTGCGCAGAATGAGATCGCAGCGCGCAATGCGCCGCAGGTGCAGCAGCCGGCCCATTCGGCGGACAGCAAGCGCATGTCGTTGATGCAACGCCTCGCATCTGTTGGTTTTGGCCGGCGTGATGATGCACCTGCAGCCACTGAGGGGTTACCTGCGTCCGCACCTCGTGTCGCCGCTGCCCCGGCAACTTCCGCGCCTTCGGCTGCTCATGCCGAATATATGCGCCGCGCTCCACAACCCGCAGTTCCACGTGCGGCAGAAGGTCAGCTTGACACAAGAGGCCGTGCTCCGGCCGCACGAAATGTCGAGGACGACCAGTTGGAGATTCCGGCGTTTCTGCGGCGGCAGTCGAACTAAAAAACGGCCAAATTCGCATAAAATTGACGAAGCGTTAAGCAACACCCGTCGCGTGAGCGGCGGGTGAACTTTTTTTAATAAAACATTGATAAATTGGGGCAAACTAGAGCTGCGAAAAGCATGTTCTGTTTGTAACAGTGAGATAAAAACCGTGATTTTGCCGCAAGTGCCTGAGGAGGTAAGTTGCGCTCACTGAAAAACAGACAGCCGATTCGAACTGGTGCTGTGCTGAGATCAAATCCAAGTGCGGCAAGCCATTCTCGATGTGGTTTGCCACATGCGGAATTCAAGGGACTGACACGATGACATCTGGACGCCAGACAACAGTGCGCGGGGATATCGCGCTCCAAGGGTACGGCGTCCATTCTGCAGGTCATTCGCATCTCGTCATCAAACCCGCCGCCGTCAATCACGGCATCATTTTTCTTCGCACCGGTTTGGCAGGCGGGATCCAGCGACGGATACCTGCGCGCTACGGCAACGTGAGTTCGACCGAACTGTGCACAGTCCTGGGTGATCCGGGTTACGGCGCAGTCGCGACTGTCGAACACATCATGGCCGCGCTGTACGGTCTCGGGGTGGACAACGCGCTGATTGAAATTGACGGTCCTGAAGTCCCGATCATGGATGGCAGCGCCGAAGTTTTTGTCGAAGCTATCACCAAGATGGGCCTGACAAGGCAGCATGCGCCGCGCCGTGTGGTTCGCGTGCTGCGCCCGGTCTCGGTGAACAAGGGCACGGCCTTCAGCGAATTGCTGCCGAATGACAATGATGGCCTTCGCTTCGAGGTGTCGATCGACTTCGAAGTCGCCGTGATTGGCAAGCAAAGCATATCGCTCGATCTTGAACCCGTTGCATTCGCATCAGAAGTGGCACGTGCCCGCACCTTCGGGTTCATGCGGGATGTCGAGTTGCTCTGGAAGAACGGTTTCGCTCTCGGTGCATCGCTCGACAATACGGTCGCGATCGGGGAGGAGCGGGTCATCAACCCCGAAGGCCTTCGCTACGATGATGAATTCGTCCGCCACAAGCTGCTGGACGCGGTTGGCGACGTCGCCCTTGCCGGACTGCAGATCAATGGCGTCTTTCGCTCGCATTGCGGGGGGCATCGCCTGAATATCGCAGTCCTGCGCGAACTTTTTGCCGACCCTGCGAATTTTGAAATCGTGGAAGCTCAGGATCTGGTCACTTCGCGTCGCGTGCAGATGGCCGCTGCTGCCTACGCTCCGTCACTCGGCTGAGGGCTGTTTGCGCGGCTTTCGTCGCTTGCATTCTGCCAAACGGACCACTTGCCGTCGCGGACAATGGAGCGACATCATTTTGCCACGTGTTCCGTTGATGGCGGTACCCTGCGGTGTGGTTTGGTGATTGAGCGGCAGGCGGATCGTGATCGGACGTCGCGCAAGACACATTCATGGTGATCGGAAACGTGGCCCGGTAAAGCCACTTGGCGAATGGGCTCGTGATGGGTTACATGCTGGGCAGCGAATTTGAAGACGTGCGAGAGCTGTCTGTGTCGAGGCGATTGGGATGATTCATTTGAGATTTGCTCATCTGTTATTGCTTGGCACAGCGCTCGGGCTCGCAGGCTGCGACACGCTTTCGTCATTGAACCCATTCGATACTTCGGCACGCTACAAGCAGGAACTGTTGCCAGACGTGCCGCCTGAGACCTTGTACAACCAAGGTCTGGCGCGGCTCGAAAAGGGTGACAACGAGGGCGCGGCAAAAACGTTTGCCAGCATCGACCGACAGGCTGCGTTCTCGCCGCAAGCCCGCCGCGGGCTTTTGTTGACTGCCTACGCACATTACGAGGGCCGTCGCTGGGAAGAGGCTATCAGTGCCTCGCGTCGTTTCCTGACGCTCCATCCTTCGGACAAGGATGCATCTTACGCGCAATATCTTCTGGCGATGTCGAACTATAACCAGATTCCCGATATCGGCCGTGATCAGGAGCGCACCGAGCGGGCTCTGGTCTCGCTGCAGGAGCTGATCGACCGCTATCCGCGATCCGAGTATGTACAGGACGCGCGCGAGAAGATCCTGTTTGCCCGGGATCAATTGGCGGGCAAGGAAATGTCTGTTGGCCGTTTCTATCTTGCACAGCGGAACTTCCCGGCTGCCATCAACCGCTTTCGTGATGTCGTGTCCAAGTATCAGACGACACGCCATGTCGAAGAGGCACTCATGCGTCTCACTGAGGCCTATCTTGCCCTTGGCGTGACCAATGAAGCGCAGACGGCAGCCGCCGTGCTGGGGCACAACTTTCCGGACAGTACCTGGTATCGCGATGCTTATTCTTTGCTGCAGTCCGGCGGCCTTGAGCCGCGCGAGCAGGGCGGCTCGTGGATCAGCCGTGCTTTCCAGGGCTTCACGCGGACCGTCGGGCTTACCCGGTGAAACGGCACCGCGCGGCCTGTTCCGTGCGGATAACCCAGCCTGACAAAGGCGCACGGTCGTTTGTTTTGATATGAGCGAGCCATGCTCGCGCAGCTTCTGATTCGTGACATTGTCCTGATAGACCGGCTTGAACTGTCGTTCGCCGAAGGCTTAAGCGTGCTTACCGGCGAAACAGGCGCGGGAAAATCCATTCTTCTCGACGCTTTTGCGCTGGCTCTCGGCGGGCGCGGAGATGGCGGACTTGTGCGTCACGGGGAGACGCAAGGTCAGGTGACAGCGGTCTTCGATCTTGCGCTTGATCATCCGGCGCGGGCACTGGCCGCCGTCCACGATATCGAAATCGATGCCGACCTGATCCTGCGGCGCGTCCAGATGGCGGATGGCCGCTCGCGCGCCTTCGTCAATGACCAGCCGGTCTCTGTGCAGGCTCTGCGGGCTGTTGGCGCGACGCTCGTGGAAATCCACGGACAGCACGATGACCGCGCCATGATCGAGCCCGACACCCACCGCTCCATGCTGGATGTGTTTGGTGATCTTGGACCACTCGCCGGCGAAACATCCGAGGCTTTCAAGGCATGGCGCGACGTGCGCGGTGCGCTTGATAGGGCCAAGGCAAGGGTGGAAGCGGCCCGCAAGGAAGCAGATTTCCTGCGCCATGCTGCCGATGAACTTGCCAAGCTAGCACCCGAGGCTGGTGAAGAGGACGCATTGGCGCAGCGCCGCCAGACGATGATGCAATCGGAGAAAGTTGCCAAGGACGTCGCCGAAGCTTGCGAAGCGCTGAGCGGGCAGGGCTCGCCCATTCCAGAACTGTCGTCGCACATGCGCAGGCTCGAACGCCGCATGCCCCAGGCACCGCAGATCGTCGAAGCACCGATCAAGGCGCTGGAAACGGCGCTTTTGGCACTCGATGAGGCGGCAACCGCGCTCGACATGGCGCTTCGTGCCACCGAGTTCGAGCCGCGTGATCTTGAGCAATGTGAAGAGCGGCTGTTCGCCCTGCGGGCTGCGTCGCGCAAATATGATGTGCCAGCTGATGGCCTCGCCGCGCTGCAGCTGCGCTATGTTTCCGAACTGGCCGATCTCGACGCCGGTGAGGGCGAATTGAGGGCCTTGCAGATCGAACTCGACGCCAAGGTCGGCGCCTACCGCGGGCTCGCGGGCAAGCTCAGCGCCGGTCGTGCGACCACTGCAAAGCGGCTCGATGATGCGGTGAATCGCGAGTTGCCGCCGCTGAAACTCGAACGCGCCCGCTTCATCACCGAAGTGGTGACGGATCCTGAAAGTTGGTCAGCAAACGGTCAGGATCAGGTTGAGTTCTGGGTCCAGACCAACCCCGGCACCAAGGCTGGCCCGATGTTCAAGGTCGCGTCAGGGGGTGAGCTTTCGCGCTTCATGCTGGCGTTGAAGGTGGTGCTGGCTGACAAGGGCTCGGCCCCGACGCTGATTTTCGACGAGATCGACACCGGCGTCGGCGGCGCTGTCGCTGATGCCATCGGCGAGCGCCTGGCGCGGTTGGCAGCCAAGGTGCAGGTGGTGTCAGTCACCCATGCGCCGCAGGTGGCGGCCAAGGCGAGGCAGCATTTCCTGATTTCGAAGCATGCGGTCAATGCCGACCGTGTCGCCACGCGCGTCTCACCGCTTGAGGCTGCTGACCGCGCAGAGGAACTGGCCCGCATGCTGGCTGGCGCGACCATTACCGACGAGGCGCGGGCAGCTGCGAAGCGATTGCTTGAGGCAGCGCTGGGACGGTGAGTTCTGATCGGCGTGCGCTGCGCTCACAAGATATTGTCTGGATTCTGGGTTCCGTTCCGCTGGCGCTTCACAGCCCCGGAAGCGCGCGGCAAGATGACCGCATTTCCGGGGCTCAGCAGCGAAGCGTATGAGAACCCGGAATCCAG
>JBOFFB010000371.1:0-5385 GCA_051648385.1 Allobosea sp. | reverse complement strand
CGACGCGCGTGACGCCGAACTGAGGTGACGCCGGGTTGCTAGTCATCGTGCGCTATCCGCGGCCGCCCGAACTGCAGGCAGCATGCGTGCCGTGCAGCCTATTCGGCCCCGGACTGCAATCTGTCGCATCTGCGGGCTGTTCCGGGTCAACGGCATTCCTACTGGCACGCTCGGCGACACCTGAGAGGATGGCGTCAAGGTTCAATCCAATCGTCGCATTGACCGACGTGTCGCCTATTGCCTCACGTTGACAGAGTTGTGTCAGCCGGCGCATGCGTCTCGCGTAAGGAGAAAACCAGCGGCAGACGGCGCAACGTCGCGAACTGGAATTCTACTCGGCTGGCGCTCCCGGCGGCGGCAAGGGGTTTGCGCCAAGCTCGTCGCCTAAGAGGGGCCGCGATGCCTCCTTGAAATCTCGGAAGACGTGTGCATGCGCCCGCCAACCTGGCTCGCCATTCTCCCTGCCCCCGGCAATTCGAATATCCCCTGACCGTGAGCCTGCTGGCAATAAAGCGTCATGTAAACGTTGCCAACGCGCCTTATTCGGTTCCAAGAGGCCGTCACTGAGACGGGCCAATTCCGGGGAACCCGTTCCATGTTCAAACACATCCTACTTGCGACTATCGCAAGTCTCGCGGCGTTCACGCCAATGTCTAGCAAAGCACAGCAGCGCACGTTGACTGTTTATTCATCGCTCGACGAAGATCAGGCCAAGGCGCTGATCAAGGGATTTGAGACAAAGCACCCGCAGATCAAAGTGAATGCAATTGTCGGCTCGACAGCGCCAATCATTGCACGCGTCATTGCCGAGGCGGCTGCGCCGCAGGCGGACATCATCATGGGCAACGCTGTCTCCGCGCTTATGGCGGCCGATGCGCGTGGCCTTCTGCTTTCCTACCAGCCCGCAAACTACGACAAGATTTCGCCCGTGATGCGCGACAATCGCGGCGACCCGGTTTGGGTTGGCATCGACGCATGGGCCTCCTCGCTATGCTTCAACACGGTTGAAGCCGCCAAGAAGAACATCCCTGCCCCAAAGAGCTGGGCAGACTTGGCGAACCCGGTTTACAAGGGTCACATCACAATGCCTTCGCCTCTATCGTCTGGCACCGCGCTCCTCGCGGTCAACGGATGGCTGACAGCCTTCGGCGAGAAGGGCGGCTGGGACTTCATGGACAAGCTGCATGAGAATGTCTCGACGTATGGCCATTCCGGCTCGGCACCCTGTCGCCAGTCGGCGTCTGGTGAGACGATCATCGGCATTTCCTATGCAACGCCTGGCGTCAAGTCGATCAACGAAGGCGCGCCGATCCAAATCATACTGCCGTCCGAGGGGCTTGGCTGGGAAATCGAGGCTGCGGCCATCGTGAAGGGCGCGAAGAACCTCGCCGATGCGAAGGTCATGGCGGACTGGATTTCCTCTCGCGAGGCGGCGGAAATTTCGGCGAAGTTCCTCCCGATCACTGCATATGACGACATTCAGGCTCTCCCGAAAAATTACCCTGCCGATGAGAAGTCGAAGCTCCTGAAGATGGACTTCGCCAAGCTCGCCGCGAGCCGTGAGGCCGTGATGGCGGAGTGGCAAAAGCGCTACGGCACCAAGGTCCCGCCGAAGAACTGACGATGTCTACTTCCGACGTCGCTCTTTCGGTCGTCCCGAAAGTGGAGCCCATTGGGGCGGGAGCCAACTCCCGCCCTTTCCTGTCGCTTGTGGGACTTACAAAGCGTTACGGCAATGCGACCGTGGTTCAGGGGGTCTCCCTGGACGTCGCGCGCGGCGAGTTTCTATGCGTGCTCGGTCCCTCCGGCTGCGGCAAGACGACGTTGCTACGCCTGGTCGCGGGGTTCGAGACTGCGGATACAGGTTCAATCCATCAGGCGGGGGAGGAGATCAGCGCTCTTCCGCCTGAGGCGCGAAACTTCGGGATTGTCTTTCAATCCTATGCACTTTTTCCCAATCGCACCGTTTCGGGCAACATTGGCTTTGGGCTGGAAACCCTGCCGATGACGCGCGCGGAGCGTTCAGGACGCATCGGCGAATTGCTCGCTCTTGTGGCGCTGGAGGGGCATGCTGAAAAATACCCAAGTCAGCTCTCCGGGGGGCAGCAGCAGCGTGTTGCGCTGGCGCGTGCGTTGGCGCTCTCACCGGGGCTTCTGCTGCTCGATGAACCGCTTTCGGCTCTTGATGCGAATGTGCGGTCCAATCTGCGCGATGAATTGCGCCAGTTACAGCGCCGTGTCGGCGTCACCAGCATCATGGTCACGCACGATCAGCAAGAAGCGCTCTCAATTGCGGATCGCGTGGTGGTGATGAACGCAGGTCGGATCGAGCAAGTCGGGGCTCCGGCGGAGCTATTCCATCGTCCGGCAAACCTATTCGTCGCCCGCTTCCTCGGCGAGATTAATGCACTTCCAGTGAACGCCATCGACGGGAACACGGTCGAGGCGGGCCAGTTGATATTCCATCTTGCCCAACCACTGTCGCCCGAGGAGCGGCGGAATTTTCTTTGCTTCCGCCCATCCGCCGTCACACTTGGCAAGAGTGGTGCACGAGGCATGCATGGATTGAGCGCACGCGTGATCGCCACCGCATTCCTGGGAGACAGGCTCCGACTAACTCTGCAGCCGGACGCGGCGAGCACAATGCCAATTGTCGCAGAAGTGCCATTCCCGCGGTTTGGTTCGCCGCCAGCGCTTCTCGACGAGGTGACATTCGGCGTTGAGCCGAGCCAATTGTTCCTGCTCGACGACCATGGTTGACGTAACCACTGTATCAGGCGCGCGCACGCGCAAGATCCTGCCGGATATCACAAGTCTATTTCTGCCTCCGATCCTGTTCGTGTTACTCGCGACAGCAACAGTCCTGCCAATTGGCGCTCTTCTGGTCAGAGCATTTCTCGGACGCGATGGCAGTTTCGTCGGTCTCGCAAATTTCACGCGCTACGTGAGCGAACCCGGCCTCGCGATCGCCGCGTGGAACTCCACAAGCCTCTCAGCAATTGCCACCTTCATTGTGATGGCTTTGGCTTTTCCTTACGCATACGCACTTGTCCGCACGCGCATGCCGGCTCGAGGCTTCTTTCGGCTCGTCGCCCTTCTGCCCCTCCTTGCCCCGTCCTTATTGCCAGCCTTCGGCCTGATCTATCTCTTCGGCAATCAGGGTTGGCTCAAGCACTGGCTTCTTGGCGAGAGCCTTTATGGGCCTGTGGGTATCGTATTCGCGAGCGTGTTTTATGCGTTTCCGCATGCGGTGTTGATCCTTTCGGCCGGATTGTCTGCGGGTGATCAACGCCAGTATGAAGCGGCGCGGGCGCTTCGGGCAGGTCCATGGCGGCGGTTTCGGACCGTCACGCTTCCCTCCTGTAGGTACGCCGCGATCAGCGCCGCCTCGATCGTGTACATACTGATCTTCACCGATTTTGGTATTCCGAGTGTTGTCGGCGGTTCGACAAATGTGCTCGCGACCGACATCTACAAGCTCGTGATCGGACGTTTCGATTTCGAGATGGGCGCTGTAGTCGGCGTCTTGCTGCTGCTTCCGGCCGTTGTCGCCTATGGTGTCGATTGGCTGGCGAGGCGGAGCCAGCGTGCAACAATCACGGGAAAATCCGTGCCGATCCAGCCAGAACGATACCCCTTGCGCGATGCGGTACTGTTTCTGTTCGCCGGCCTTTTGGCGGTGGCGATCGTCGGCATCATCGGTATGGCCATCTACGGCTCGCTCGTTCGGTTCTGGCCATACAATTTGTCGCTCGGTTTCCAGAACTACGAGCGACTGTTCACGGATGACGACGAGTTTCGCGCACTCGGAAATTCGCTGTTGCTCGCCCTTGGCACAGCGCTGATCGGATCGGCTCTCGTCGCACTGTCTGGCTGGCTTGTCGCACGCAAGGTTGGGTCTGACAGCGTTCGCAACGGGCTACAAGCGGTTGCGATGGTCCCCGTAGCCGTCCCGGGCCTGGTACTGGGCCTTGGCTACGTGCTGTTCTTCAACAATCCCGACAATCCGTTGCATGCCCTTCAAGGCACGATGCTTCTGATCATCCTCTGCACGGTCGCGCACTTTTTCACCGTGCCCCATCTGATGGCTGTGAACGAACTTCTTCGGCTAGATCGCGAGATCGATATGGCGGCTCAAGCGCTCCGTGTTCGCCCCGCAGGTGCAGCACGGAGGGTCTTCTTCCCCATCCTGCTGCCAACGCTCATCGACGTCGCAGGCTATTTCTTCGTCAACGCAATGACCACGGTCTCTGCCCTAATATTCCTGTTCACAGCTCAAACGCGCGTGGCTGCGATTGCCGTGATCAATCTTGTCGAAGGAAGTCGGATCGGGCAGGCTGCCGCGTTCGCGGTCTTCATTATGGCCATCTCGGTCGTCGCAGCTGCGATCCAGTTGACGCTGCGCTCGATCGTATTGAGGGCGCAAGGATGGCGCCTTTCCACGACATGAACGAGGCAAGCCACGCCGAGTTTGCCCATCGCCTCGCGGATGCTTCGGGCGAGGCAATCCTGCCTTGGTTTCGCGCGTTTCCGGAAATCACCGACAAGACCTCGTCCCTCGGATTTGATCCCGTCACCGAGGCAGACCGAGCGGGCGAGCGAGCTATCCGTGCGATGATTTCGTCGCACTACCCCGACCACGGCATAGTAGGCGAGGAGTATGGCCGCCAGAATGCCGAAGCCAAGCATGTCTGGGTGATCGATCCCGTCGATGGCACAAAATCTTTCATCTCCGGGCAACCCGTCTGGGGCACGCTGATCGCGCTGCTGGAACATGGCCGGGTAGCCTTTGGTCTCCTCGATCAGCCATTTCTGAGGGAGCGTTACTGGGGTGATGGCGCAGCCGCCTTCGGCAAGCGCGATGGAAGGGTTTTCCCACTAACGACCCGCCGCTGCGAGGAGATTGGAAACGCAACGGCCTGGGTAAGCTCATCCACCGCACGAAATCCTGCCTGTCACGCGGCTGTTGAGCGGTTGGGTGCCAAGGTACGCATGCTCGTCTATGGCGGCGATTGCTTCTCCCTCGCCATGCTCGCGGAGGGGCATATCGACATCGCGATCGGCTGGGGCGGCTTCGAAATCTACGATATCGCCGCTCATATCCCCATCGTCGCAGGTGCCGGTGGCCTCGTCACGGCACTCGATGGTTCCGATGCCCTTTTATCAGATGGTATGTTGGCATTGGGTGACCCTTCGCTTCTGTCGCTTGTCTTATCCGTTCTTGATTGGCCGCAGCGCTGAAGGACGGCACCCTTGGTCGGCTTGCATGCAAAAGAAAATGGGGATGCGGGCGAAGATCAGGGTGCGTAGGTCGGCCTCGTCGCATTGGGCATGTCGAATTCAGCGACGATCTGGATATGTCACCCATCATGGCTTTGCTATTTG
>JBOFFB010000370.1:0-1700 GCA_051648385.1 Allobosea sp. | reverse complement strand
CATGCCGGATCTCGCGCCACCTGATGGCGAAGCGGATTTCTACTTCGTACCGGCTGCCGACCCGGAACAGGCCGTGCCGCGGATCGTCGAACTGGTCGCAACGCGCATCCCGCGCCGCGTTGGCTTCGATCCCATCAAGGACATTCAGGTGCTCTGCCCGATGAACCGCGGCGGCGTGGGCGCGCGGTCGCTCAATATCGAGCTGCAAGCGGCCCTGAACCCCGCAGGCGACAAGCGCGTTGAGCGTTTCGGCTGGACCTTCGCCCCGGGCGACAAAGTGATGCAGATCGAGAACGACTACGACAAAGACGTCTACAACGGCGACATCGGCATGATCGAGGATGTCGATCTCGACGAGGGCGAGCTTGCTGTGGATTTCGACGGCCGCACAGTGACCTTCGCCTTTGGGGAACTCGACACGCTGGTGCCGGCCTATGCCGCCACGATCCATAAGAGCCAAGGGTCGGAATACCCGGCAGTGGTCATCCCGGTCATGACCCAGCACTACGCCATGCTGCAACGCAACCTGATCTATACAGGCGTCACTCGCGGCAAGAAACTTGTCGTGCTGGTCGGGCAAAAGAAGGCCGTGGCCATCGCCGTGAAGAATGTCTCCGGACGGCGGCGCTGGTCAAAGCTGGATGAGTGGCTGGCAGGCGGTCTGGAGGCTTGAACCGGGTAGCGTCAAAGCGCAAGAAACGGTACTAGAATCGCAATGGTTGCGCACAGCATTTTGAAATTGATGGGACGCGGAAGAGGGCAGTTTTATGGATAAAGAGGAAGAGCGGCTCGATCGCCTCAGCTTGCTGTTGCAAGCGCGACCCTTCGAAAACTTACCCATGACGCTGAGTGAGCTCGATGGCTATGTGACCGGCATTCTTGCATGCCCGGAAATGATCCACCCCTCCGAGTGGCTGCCACATGTCTGGGGTGAAACCGGAGAGGCGCATTTCGCCGACCAGAAGACTGCCGAAGAAACCATCGGTGCCGTCATGACACATTACAACTCGGTTGCCGAGGCCATAACCCAGTCGCTCTGGGTCGAACCAATCTACGAAATCGACCCCAATAGCGACGAAACCTTGTGGGAGCCGTGGGTGGATGGTTTCACCCGCGCGATGGGCCTACGTCCTGATGCTTGGGCAGAACTGCTCGATCGCACTGATGAAGAAACCCGATCCACCATGATCTTCTTGATGGCACTGCAGGACATCAACACAGGCACGAGCGAGTTTTCTGAAGACGAGATCGACGAAATTGACCTGGCAGCACCCGATCTGATCCCGAATTGCGTGGCAACGATCCTGCACCAGTCAAGGCCCGAACTGGTCGGGACAGAGCCAGCCAATCTTCCCGGTAGCCCATACAAAGCGGCAACCCGGCCGGGACGAAACGATCCCTGCTCGTGCGGTTCTGGACGCAAGTACAAACAGTGCTGTGGCAAAAATTAAGATGGTATTGCGTTACAGACCACCTGCGGTGACGTTCCCTTCAGCTGCGCCGATGTCGACGGACTGCGCTGCCTAAGCACTGTCGATGAGCCGACTGTGATTTTGCGGCTTGCTATCCGCAGCTTGCAGCTAAAGCTGCCGGTCGCCATACCCGCCATGAAAGGCCGCAATGCGCAGATAGCGCCATTTGCAAAGTCGAGCGTCAGGGTCGCAGTGCGCGACATGCCCGGCCCAAAGCGGCCCGCCGTG
>JBOFFB010000369.1:0-2503 GCA_051648385.1 Allobosea sp. | reverse complement strand
CCGCAGATGCGAATTTCTTGATGTTCATCTTGTTGTCCCGCAGGAAAAAGTTTCGTGACATTGTTCGCTCGACCATCGAGCCATTGTGGATGGAATCACTGGCAAGCACAGGCATAGGTGGTTGCATCCACTGTCCTGTTCACGCCCATGGGGACTACGCAGATCTTGCTCCAGCTCGGCTGGAGGTTGAAGCCGGGGCGATTGTCGCCGGCTCGGCAAACATGGAAGGGATTTCCATTCTGAAACGTGCCTGAGGTCACTGCCTTGCGGCCACCACGGCTGCAAACCGCGTCGCAAGACTGTCCATTGCCCGCCAACCACTGCACACCTCCGGCAGCCGGACGTGTCGGCTGAGCTGCAGGGCTGCCGCTGGCTTCAAACTCGCAGCGTTGAAAGTTGCTGCCCCACTGATTGATGAAATCTTGCGTCTGTGCAGGCGAGCTTCGCTGACAGACGTTGTAGAAACCCTGGTAAGTATACTTTGGTTTGTTCCAACTCTTGCACTGCATTTGCCGCGCTCTTTGGTCGAAAGACATCATCTGGTTCGCATAATCATTGCAGCGATCGGCTTGCTGCGCCAGCGCGGGCGCGATCGGCAATCCGACCATCAATGCGAATGTCGCCAGCCCCAAGGCCCGCGCCGCTATGTTCATCGAAGTGCCCCTGCCCATGAAATTTCTCCGCACTGACTTGAAAAGTGGCTCTATGGCTGCTGCGACGCAGCAACCGGCAAACAAACGATGGTTGTCACGGCTGGGCCTCACAACCAATTTTTCCGCGCGAGATATTCTGCACTTTTCCATCCCGGGAAAGGACAATTTCGGCGCTATAAAAGATGATGCCGGGGTTGTCCCTCAGCGCTTTCGACTTGCGGTACGACGCCGCGCAGATGTCCGGCTTCGGGACGTCTGCAGCCATTTCCTTTGGAATGACGTTTTCGGTGACAAGCTTTGCCCAGCACCTGGCTGCATTCTCGACCAGTGAACATCCGGCCTCAACGCCGCGATTGTAGCGCAGGGAGAGCGCGCCTTCCGCGCCGATGCCCAGTTTCGTGTAGGGCTTGCCGCTCGCGGGCCCGACCGTTGCAACACTGTCACGCAAGAGAACCCGCGCGGTATCAGCATCCACGATTGCAAAGCCCGAAGTTCCATTTCCGTCCATGGCGGCAAAGAACAGATACGGTCCCTTTCTTCCCTCAAACGACATATCGGACAAATCGACCGATTTCCCGCCGGGATACGCTGCCGTCGTGCAAGGCATACCCGTGCCGGGGACAATCATCGGCGCCTGTGCTGTGGGACCGTCAGTCAGATCCCGCACCATGAACGAGGGAAAATAAGTGCACTTTGCTTCCGGGTTGGAGGGCGCCGATATCTTTGGTCCGGCCCGCTCCAGAACGGGCTTGTCGAACAGTACCGCTGCTGGCACCTGCGCCGACACACCCGTGATCGACGCCATCAGTCCAGAGCCCACAGCCAACGCGGCGACAGTTTTCATCTGGATTGGCCTTGGCGCGGGGAATGATGGGATTTTCATGAATTGCACCAACATCTTACCGCGCACAGACACTGGTGTTGCCGGCGGCGTTGACCCAGCAGGCCCCCTTGCGCGTTAGCGGTCCAAGGTCTGTGCCGGGTTCCGCAGTCGGGTTGCCTGTCCCGCTCCAGCGCCCGCTGCCCTGACCCGGCGCTGCCACGTCGACGGCTGCGGCATGGCGTGGGTTCGAGATCGAGAATGATCCACCGGGCCTTGCGACGAAGGCGCATTTCTCCTTGATCAGCGGCTTGCCCTCGACGGTCAGCACGCAGTCAACCATGCGGGCTGGGCCAGGTGCAGCGATGAGGGCAGCCGTTGCAACGGCAGCGACGGCTGGCGCAGCGGCGGAGGCAACCGCCGCTCCCCCGACCACGCCTTCGCAGGAGAAACTGATCTCCAACTGATCATCGGCCTTGGATTTCTGGTCGCGTTTCACCGTGCAAGTGCGAGCCGACTGACCGATCCGCCGGTCAAGCGAGACACCGCCTTCGTAGTGACAGACCGCATGGAGATCGCCGCGCGGCTGAGCACCATTCGTGAAGACTTCAAATTTCCGGTAGATCGCGGGCTTGCCGTCATCGCTGTCGTCCGGCACGGCCCGTTGTCCGCCTTCGCCCGGTCCCTTGAAGATATCGGCGTCCTTCAGCAGAACCGACGCTTGCTGATATGCCACCACGCCGTTCTTGACGGGGGTGCCCGAGTCCGAGATCGGTTCGGCTTTCTCGATCGTCAGCGTCAGGCGCATCGGGCAGGTGAATGTCGCCTGGGCCGTTGCGGATATCGGTGCGTTGGCCAGAGCGAGCAGAAATGCGAGGGCAGTCAGGCGGCACCGGGTCATTTGCAGGAGACTTCCGCCGAACTGAGAGAGTTGTCGACCGAACCCCGTTGCATCACGGCTTCGCATCGACCCGTTTTGATGGCTATCGGAAACGAGATCGTGACGCCCGCCGCGTACTGGCACACGACC
>JBOFFB010000368.1:0-3461 GCA_051648385.1 Allobosea sp. | reverse complement strand
GCGGCGGTCTGATCGCCATGCCGCGCTTCACGCTTTCCGGGATCGAGGAACTGGCCTTTGCGGCGATGGTGGCGCGCGGCGCTGCACCTGAGCAGGCGCATCCTGTGGCGGCCTCGGTGCGACGGGCGGAGGCAGATGGCATCCGCAGCGTGGGCTTGGGTTACCTGCCGACCTATCTGGGCCATCTCGTCAGCGGCAAGGTCGATGGCAAGGCTGTGCCGGTCGTGACGCGCCCACGTCCCGGCACGGTTCTGGTCGATGCCGCCCATGGCTTTGCGCATCCGGCGTTCGAGGCGGGTTTGCCGTATCTGATCGCAGCCACGCGCGCCAATGGCTCTGCGACGCTCGCCATCACGCGGTCCTATTCCATCGGCGTGCTTGGCCACCCGGTCGAAGACATCGCAGACGCTGGCTTGCTGGCATTGGCCGTGACCAACTCGCCGCCCAACATCTCGCCATGGGGCGGCACCAGGCCGCTGTTCGGCACGAACCCGATGGCGTTCGCCGCACCGCGCGACGGCCTGCCGTCGTTGGTGATTGACCAGGCCACCAGCACCGTGACCAAAGTGGCACTGGTGGCTGCTGCCAAGGTGGGCGGCCCGATCCCGGATACGTGGGCGCTGGGTGCGGACGGCCGCCCGACCACCGACCCTGAGGCCGCCCTCAAGGGCTCGATGCAGGGCTTCGGCGGGGCCAAGGGCGCAGGGCTGGCGCTGATGATTGATCTGTTGGCTGCGGGATTGACTGGTGCCAACTTCTCCAAGGACGCGTCGCCTTATGCCAAGGCAGACGGCCCGCCACCCGGCGTCGGGCAGCTGTTCATGGCTTTCGATCCGGCAGCGTTTGCACCAGGTTTTGCGGATCGCATTGCTGATCTCGCCAGTGCCATGCTGGCCCAGGACGGCGTGCGCCTGCCTGGAGACCGGAGGCTTGAGGCGCGTGTGCTGCATGAGCGGGACGGCATCGAGGTCGATGAGGTTTTGCTAAGGGGTATTTGCGGTTAGGATTCTGCCATGAAAATCACTGCTATCCGTGCCACGCCGGTCAATATCCCGCTGGAAGCACCATATCTTTGGTCCTATGGCTCTCTCGCCGGGTTCTCAAAGACCATTGTCGAGGTCGAGACCTCAGATGGCGTTGTTGGCCTTGGCGAAGGGCCTTCGCACACCAACGTTGCGACCATCAACGCCTTCGCGCCGCGCCTGATCGGGCGCGATGCGTTCGACATCGCCGCGCTGGAAGAGCTGTGCCTGCCATCTTGGCGCGGCATCTACACGGACGTCGATTTCGCCAGCATCCGTGCCTTCGGTGCCATCGAGATGGCCCTGTGGGACATCAGGGGAAAAGCCTGGGGACAACCTCTGCATAACCTGTTCGGAGGTGCGCACCGCACGGACGTGAGCTTCACGGATTACTTCTCGTTTCGCGAGAAGGCGGGCGCGATTGGTGGCGAGACGAACCCCGAGGCCGTGCTCGACTATTGCTGTGGCCAGCGCGAACGTTTCGGCACCACCATGTTCGAGGGCAAGCTCTCGACGGCCGACCCGGAACCCGCCATCCGCACGGTGGAGTTGCTGCGCGACAAGCTGGGAGCAGGCGTTGTCCTTCGTGTCGACAGCAACAAGGCCTATTCGCTGACCGAGGCGCGGCGCATCGCCAAGCGGCTGGAGCCCCTCGACATCCGGGCTTGGGAAGACCCGGTGGCGTCCTTCGAGGACATGGCGAAGCTGCGCCAGCACACGGCCATTCCGTTTTCGGTGCACACGCCGAACCTCAGGCAGGCGGTTGCGCTTGGCGTGCCCGACGCGTTCTGCACGGATGTGAACGTGCATGGCGGCATCGGGCGGGCGCTCAGGTTCATTGGCGCGTGTGAGCAGATGGGTCTCGATTTCTGGTGCTACTCGGGTGATTCGGGCATCGCCAGCGCGGTCTACCTGCATCTTGCCGCCGCGCATGCGCACATCCGCGAGCCGTCGCAGTCGCTGTTCCACATGCAGCCGCTGGATGTGATTGCAGAGGGCCCCTTCCGACCACGCAACAATGTGCTGCCCGTGCCAACTGGACCAGGCATCGGCGTAACGCTGGACAGGCAAAAGCTCGCCTATTGCCACAAGCTGTTCATCGACCACGGCCCGTACAACAAGTTCCACGATCCTGACCGCCCCGGTATCTATCGCCGCCTGCCACTGAGCTGAGCCATGATCGCCAACACCCGCATGTACGCCGTGACGCCCGAGGCCGAGGCCGCCTGGGCGGAACTCATCGGCCATGTCAGCGCCGAGGCTGGCGTGTCGTTTGACTATTTGCCGTACCCCGCCCCGCAACCGCTGGAAGATTTATGGCGGCGGCCTGACCTTGGCTGCGTCTTCATGTGCGGCTATCCGATCGCGCTCGGGATCGCGGATGTAACGCCGCTGGCCGCACCCATCCCCGATGCGCCGTGGGCAAAAGGGCGCGCGGTCTATCGCTCGGACCTGATCGTCAGGACTGATGCGCCCTTCACGCGGCTGGAGGACACGTTTTCCGGCCGTGTGGGCTGGACGGTCGAGCACTCGCATTCCGGCTTCAACGCGCTGAGGCATCATCTGCTGGCCTATCGCACATCCGAGCGCCGCAGAGTTTATGCCCATGTCACTGGCAACCTTGTCACGGCGCGCCGCATTCTCGACGAGGTGCTGGCGGGTGGCATCGACATCGGCCCGCTTGATGGCTACTGGCACATGCTGATCAGGGCCTACAGGCCGGAGCTCTTGGCCGGCGTGCGCGTGCTGACCTCAACCGATGTCGCACCGATGCCCGCTTTCGTGACCGCGAAGGATGCTGACCCCGCGCTGATCAGCCACCTGCGCGCGGCTTTTGCTGCAGCACATGAGCAGGCGTGGTTCGCGCCGCTGGCCAAGCGCTTGCTCATCACTGGCTTCCAGCCCGTCGACCACGCCGATTTTGCGACCACGCTGGCCTGGGACCGCAAGGCAAAGGCTGCTGGCTACGACTTTCCGGTTTGATCTATACGCTCTGGCACACGGCCATGCGGATGTACCGGCTGGTCATGGCGCTTTATAAAAAAGCGCCGGAAAACATCCATATAGCCTGCGTACAGAAGGCCGCCATTTTCCCTGAGCACCGCGTCCCGGTTATCGCGATAGAGCTTTGGCAGCTTGTACCATGCCACGGTCGGCCATTTGTGGTGCACCACATGCAGGTTGTTGTGCAGGAACAGCAGGCCGAACACGGGTGAGTCCTCGACGATGGCGGTGCGCTTTTCTACCGAACCATGCGCGCGATGCTCGGCGAACGAGCGGATCAGCGCGACGGCAGTGCCGAAATAACAAAATCCGAGCAAATATTGCCAGAATGGAACGCCGCATATGCCGACGATCCAGACCAGCAGAAGCGCCACCCAGATCATGTGCAAAGCCCAGGTGACGCGTCGCTTGCCGTCACCAGCCAGCATCGCCGCT
>JBOFFB010000367.1:0-1979 GCA_051648385.1 Allobosea sp. | reverse complement strand
GCAGAAGCTTCAGTTCGTGACGCAGTTGCTCGCGGAGCTTTGCGTCGAGGTTGGAGAGCGGTTCGTCGAGCAGCAGGAGCGGCGGTTCGATGGCGATCGCCCGGGCCAGCGCCACACGCTGCTGCTGGCCACCCGACAGGGCCCTGGGAAGGCGATCGGCGAGCTCGCCAAGCTCGACGAGGTCGAGCGCCGCGCGCACACGACTGTCGCGGTCAACGCGCGCCAAGCCGCGCATCTTGAGGCCGAAGGCAACGTTCTCTGCCACCGTCATGTGCGGGAAGAGGGCGTAGGATTGAAAAACGATGCCCACACCGCGCCTCTCGGGCGGGAGGTCGTCAAGAACCCGTCCAGCGAGCCGGATCGAGCCCTGGTCGGGCGCCACGATGCCGGCAATCATGCGCATGACCGTGGTCTTGCCGCACCCTGAGGGCCCCAGCAGGGCGATGAATTCGCCCTGCTCGACGTCCAAGGATACGCCATCCACGGCCCGTGTCGGCCCGAACGACTTCGTCAGCCGGTCAAGGCGTAGATGTGCGACCATCACCGTGCGTCGATCACGGCGTCTGAAGGATCGCGGATACGAAGCGCGTGGTCGCAGCCGCCGAAATGGTGGCGACGATCCGGGGACGCGCCAGCGTCGCGTATTGCTCGCCCGGGATCAGCTTCTCGAGCATTTCGGGCTTGATGGCGGAGGCGACGTCAAGCTTGGTCCGCGCCGACCGCGAGCCGTTGAGTTCGAGCTTCAGGAGTTGAGCCTCGTCCGACAACAAGAAGTCCGTGAACAGGAGCGCTCCGGCGAGCCTTGTCGTGCCCGCCGGGATCATTACGCCATCGCCGTCGCCGACCTGTCCGTTCTCGAGCAGGCGCACGCGCACGCTGGGGGGTACGAGCCCGCGCTTTGAGAAGTCATAAGTCTGGTCTTCCCACACGGTACCGACATGGGCCTGGCCGTTGGCCATCAGCGTCAGCGTGTCGGTGTTGCCGTTGGTGATCTCGACGCTTGGCCGGATCGCCCTGAACCAGTCGAGCACCGGCGTCATGCATTCCGATTCCGCCCAGGCCTTGGCTTCGTCGGGCGTGACTGAGAAGTCGAAGAGACGCGCCTTGCAGGGTTCGGTGGCCAAGGCGAGGATCGCGCTCTCGAGAATGCCCTGGCCCGAGCCCCCGCGTGCCGGATTCGTGAAGGCCACCTTGCCAGGATTTGCCTTCGCATAGGCCATCAGCTCGGCGAAGGTCTTCGGCTCGCGTCCCTTGGGGATGAAGCGAGTGTCGTAGCCAATGGCCGTGACGTTGCGGTGGAAGGGCACCACGATGCCGCCGTGCTTGTACCCCCGCGCCACAGTCGCCGCGAGTTGATCGAGATCCTGGGCAGACGGGAGCATCGTGTGGAGCGGCAGGTTGGCGATGATGCCCGCCTCATTGGCCGTGCGGATGTTGCCGTTGCCAATGAAATAGACGTCGACCGGTGATGGCTGTCCGGCCTGCTTGGCGGCGATGAGCTGCTGCACCGCCTGCGGTCCGGCCTGCACGTGCTTGACCTTCAGGCCGTACTTCTTCTCGAAGCGCGGGATCAGGTGGTCGTTGAACAGCGGCCCAAAGCTCTCGGTGAAATCGTAGAAGACGATCTCGCCTTCGGCCTTCGCCTTGGGCTTCAGGGTGTCGACGAGGTTGGCAGGCGTCAGCGCCTTCAGATCGATCGTGGTCGTCACGTTGAAGGCCGGAGCGCCGACCGGTTCGGCCGCCGGCGCTGCACTGGACCATGCAAGGGTTATGGCAAGGGTGGACATCGCGAGCTTGATCATGGTTGCCTCCTCTGACAGGACCCTGATCACACTCGCCGTCCTTGATCGTTTGACGAACGATCCCTGACAGTTGTGTGAAAGTGAGAACGGTGGGACGTGAGGAGACGACTTTTCCGCCCGCCATGTGTTCGATAGCGGCACGGGGCGGTGCCTTCAGCCAAGCGAAGAAGCAGTTGG
>JBOFFB010000366.1:0-1752 GCA_051648385.1 Allobosea sp. | reverse complement strand
TGCGTGCGCCCCACGCGGCCGGCGCCGCCATGCCAAGCGAGATCAGCACATTGTAACCGGCCAGCGACAGCCCGAGGAAACGCCACTGCACCTCGTCGCAGCGGATCACCTTCACCTTGTTCAGGTTGTCCAGCAGGTTTCCGGTGCTGCCGAAATCGACAATCGGCCCGCTGCAATCGGTCGGCCCCTGCCAGAATCCCCATTCGACGCCGGCGTGATAGGCGCCAAGACCCGCATTGGCGAGCAGCGCGAGAGTGAGAACAACGAGCCCCACACCGAGCAGGCGGCGGGAAACGCCCTGCGAGCTGCCAAGCGCGATCAGCACCGCCAGCGGAATCGCCAGGTAGTAAGCATACCGCTGCTCCAGGCAGAGCGGACAGGGCCGGATATCGAGCACCAGCTCGAAGAACCACGCACCGGCGATGGTCGCAGCGGCAACGACCGCAATTGCCACACTGGCAATAAATATCGCATCGCGCGGGTGGCGAATGTGCCCCGATGCCGTCGTGGTGCCATTTGACACGCGAAATCTCCTGTTCGGCATGGGTCCTAGCTCGCCCGCTGCCCGCTGTCGACATTTGGCGCGATCACAGGCGGTTGACCGCAACCGCGCGCGAGCTATATTCCGCCCGCTTCACGACCCTGCCCCCGGGCAGCGGTCTGTTGGCCCCTGTGGCGGAATTGGTAGACGCGCTCGACTCAAAATCGAGTTCCGCAAGGAGTGCTGGTTCGATTCCGGCCAGGGGCACCAAGACTTCTATACTAGGGTTTTGTCTAAAGTCCGGACCATCGGCGAGACATCTCCGGTGATGCTATATTCCTTCTGACTGCGCGAACACAGACTACCGACGATACAAGGCGTCACGCTTGAAGGCGAAACTTCAGCGGCAATACCGGAATGACAGCGCATGCGACACCAGACCAGCCAGCAGACAGCCACCTCTGACAAAGCTCCGATCCCCGAAACGGCCCTGCTCCACGGCCTGTACAAGGTCGAGTTTGAAACCCCGCGGGGCAAAGCACTCGGCGTGATCCATGCAGAAAATGGAAAGCTCCGGGGCGGAAGCTCGGCGTTCGCCTATACGGGGTCCTATACCCAGGACGGCCAATCGTTCACAGGCAACGTGTCCAGCCTTCGTCACACACCGGATTCCAGCCATCCCTCGGTGTTCGGGTTCGACGAGGTCGAGATTAACTTCAACGGCACGGTGAAGGGCAACTTTGCGATCTGCGAAGGAACTGCGACCGAGTTTCCGAGCCTGGCTTTCAAAGCGGTGCTGACGCGGATTGTCGACTGACCCAAGGCCCACGCCTGTCGGCTCAACGCGGCTCAACCACGAGGCACTGAATGGCCGCACCGAAGTAACCCCGGACATCGCCGAGCCGCGAGACTGCGAGGCCTGCGCCATCGGCGCCCAGCATCATTTCCGAATTCAGCAAGATCCAGTCGCCCACCGGCTGTCGCGCGAGCGTCACTGTCAGGTCAGCGTTGATGAATATCCATTTCTTGAAATCGAGCACCGACCCCACGCCGTTGCTGCAATCGGCGGCAAGGGCTGTGCGCATCGCCTGCGATATTGATGATCCTTCGACGATCGGACGATTGGGACGAAACCATATCGCACCGGGACCAAGTCTGAGGAAGCCGCCCTTCACCGCGCGCATGGAAACGCCGGCCAGAAATTTATTTGAAACCTGCGGCTCGTCCCGGCCGGCGTCGGGGCCCGGCACATCGAGCGGCATCTCCGCCAC
>JBOFFB010000365.1:0-2983 GCA_051648385.1 Allobosea sp. | reverse complement strand
TGCAGGTCATCCTTCCCGGCCCGCCCCATGTCGCGCAGGATGTCGCGGCAACGGTCAGCCTGATCCCGGATCAGCCGCGCGTCGTCCAAAAGATCGGGGCGGTCGGCAAGCTCGTGCATCAGCTCGGCACTCACCAGCTTGATGGTGGCAAGCGGGGTGCCCAGCTCATGCGCCGCAGCAGCAACGACGCCGCCAAGGTCAGTCAGCTTCTGTTCCCGCGCGAGTGCCATCTGGGTCGCCAGCAAGGCCCGCGACATAGCGCGCATCTCGGTCGCAACGCGCCGAGAATAGATGCCCAGAAACAGGATCCCGATCACGATGGACAGCCAAAAGCCGAACTCGAAGATCACCGGCACCGCAAGCGCAGTGCCATCTTCAAAACGCAGCGGCATGTTCCAGAACGCCGCAACGGTGATCAGGAAGATCGCAGCAAAGCCCAGAAGCACGGTCGACCGCAGGCCAAGTGCGCTGGCCGAAATGGTGACCGGCGCAAGCACAAGCAAAGCAAAGGGGTTTGTCAGCCCACCGGTCAGAAGGATCAGGAACGACAGCTGTGCCAGGTCGAAGAGAAGCGTCAGGAACGCCTCGCTTTCCGTAAGGCGCTTGTTCTCGGGAAACAGCGTGATCGAGAACAGGTTCGCGACGATCGCAACGCCGACAGCCATGTAGCACAGACCCAACGGCAACTGCAGGCCGTAGACCCGGTCAGCGACGGCGATGGCCGCCAATTGCCCGGCAATCGCCATCCAGCGCAGGACAATAAGCGTGCGCAGACGCACCCAGTCGCCCTGTGGCTCGCGTTCGGGAAGCGTGATGCCCGCCGTAACCATACCGTGACCGTTTGTCCCTGAAGCTGCCTTGGGCATTGTTATGGCGGCGTGGTTCTGGGATCAATGCGGCCAGATCGACCAGGGGAACGCACGCGATGACCAGACTCTATGCCGGATTGGCGGCTTCGGCGACCTGCCTCCTGTTGGGCGTCACTTATTTCGTCGCCGTCTGGAACCGCCCTGATGATGCCTTCGCCCAATGCCGCCAGGGCCAGGTCGCCGGGGGCGATATCGGCGGGCCATTCACGCTGGTCAACACAGCAGGGCAGACAGTGACGGACGTGGACGTGCTGACAAAGCCATCCCTCGTCTATTTCGGCTATACCTTCTGCCCGGATGTCTGCCCCTTCGACATGGCGCGCAACGTCGAGGCGGTCGATATTCTGGCCGAGCGCGGGCTGGACGTGACCCCGGTCTTCATCTCCATCGACCCGGACCGCGATACGCCCGAGGCTTTGGCCGACTATGCCTCGAACATGCACCCGCAGCTTGTCGCGCTTACCGGCTCGGCCGAGCAGGTCAAAGTTGCAAGCCAGGCCTACAAGACGTTTTACCGCAAGCAACCGTCCGAGGATGAATTCTACCTCGTGGATCATTCCACATTCACTTATCTGATGCTTCCCGGCACCGGCTTTGTGGATTTCTTCCGGCGAGAGATTACTTCCGAACAGATGGCGGACAGCGTCGCCTGTTTCCTGGAGGCAGGGAACGCCGGTAGCTGACCGTAATGCTGCAGGACAGGAATTGAAGAATGCCCGATGAACTTGGCACCGACCTGGGACCAGACCGTACCCTTCTATTGGTCGATGACGATGAGCCGTTTGTAAAACGCCTTGCCAAGGCTATGGAAAAACGGGGATTTCAACCCGACACCGCGCAAAGCGTGGCCGAGGGTCGGGCCAAGGCCCAGGCGCATCCGCCCGCCTATGCGGTGGTCGACCTTCGACTAGAAGATGGCAATGGCCTTGACGTGATCGAGACATTGCGGGAACGCCGCCCTGACTGCCGGATCGTCGTGCTGACCGGCTATGGCGCGATCGCAACCGCCGTTGCAGCGGTAAAGATCGGCGCGATTGATTACCTTTCCAAACCTGCCGACGCCAATGACGTGACCAATGCGCTTCTTGCCAAGGGCGAAGTGATGCCCCTGCCGCCGGAGAACCCGATGTCGGCCGACCGCGTGCGTTGGGAACATATTCAGCGGGTTTATGAGATGTGCGACCGAAATGTCAGTGAAACGGCACGTCGTTTGTCGATGCACCGGCGGACATTGCAGAGAATTCTAGCAAAACGAAGCCCGAAATAGACCGCATTATTGCCAAGTGCAAAACTTGCGCCTATTAAAGTCCGACGAAAAACAATCTGGGGGACAGATTTGACCATGGACTTGAATTCGCTTTCCTTGAAGGAACTGAAGGACCTGCAAACCCAGGTGGCAAAGGCGATTGCCGGGTTTGAAGACCGCCGCAAACGCGAAGCCCTTGTGGAACTGGAAGAAATTGCGCGCGCAAAGGGCTTTTCACTGTCCGAACTGACCGGTGCCGCGCCCACACGCAAACGCTCGCCTTCGGTTGCGAAATACGCCAATCCGGCGGACAAGGCCCAGACATGGTCAGGCCGTGGCCGCAAGCCGCGCTGGTTCTCGGATGCCTTGGCCAAGGGCAAGAAACCCGAATCGATGGCCATCTAGGTTCAGGCCTGGGTTATTAACCATTTCAGAAATGCCCGGGCAGCGGCACGCTGCGGCCCGGGCAAAGTGACAATGAAATATGCCGGAAGCTTTTCAAGGCTTTCATGGACGACATGCAATCTGCCGCCCTCGACGTCGGATTCGATCAGCGCCATGCTTTCCACTGCCAATCCCAAACCCTGCCGCGCCGCCGCAATCACCAATTCTTCGCTATTCAGGTCCGTTCGGCTAAGACTTTCAGGCTCGAGGCCCAGCTGCCGCAGATAGGCATCCTGTTCCGGCCAGTTGCGCTGCAGGATCCAGTCCATCTCGCGCATCTCTTCCGGTGTAAGCGTCTTGCGCGCGCCTAGAAGCGAGGGCGCTGCGGCTATCACCAGGCGGGCCGAGGCCAGGTAGGTCGCCTCCACCCCGGGCCAGTCGCCGTTTCCGTAACGGATCGCCAGATCCATCCGTTCGCGGTGCA
>JBOFFB010000364.1:0-7900 GCA_051648385.1 Allobosea sp. | reverse complement strand
TGCGATCGAAAAGGAAGCCGGATTCAAGCCGAATGTCTTCCTTCTTGCCGACAACGGTTTCGACACCTACTCGACCATGATCGAGACGCGCGCCGATGTGGTGGCGCAGAAGGCTGATGTCACCCAGCGCTTCGTCGACGCCACGATCATCGGCTGGTACAACTACATTTATGGCGACAACGCAGCTGCCAATGCCCTGATCAAGCGCGCTAACCCCGACATGACCGACGACAAAATCGCCGCAGGCATCCGCCTGATGAAGGAATACGGGATCGTCGATTCTGGCGATTCCATCCGCCTCGGCATCGGCGCGATGACGGATGCGCAGATGAAGAGCTTCTTCGACAAGATGGTCAAGGCAGGCGTGGTCCCGGCCAATCTCGACTACAAGAAGAGCTACAGTCTGGCGTTCATCAACAAGGGCGTGGGGCTGAATTTGAGGAAAGGCTGATACGCGCCACCAACTGCAATCCCGTCATTCTCGGACTTGTTCCGAGGACCCACGCCTTTTCCGAGGATTATGTCCTGTTTTCCGTGAAGACGTGGGTCCTCGCGACAAGCGCGAGGATGACGGAGAGGCGCGTGGTGCGGTGTTAAACGGGCGCGAACCATTACCCCGGACACACTCGCCTACTTGATCACCGGCACTTGGACGCTACTATCCAATCTTGGGCCGAAGTCAGCTGACACACGGCCCTTTTTGTTTGCCGTGACCGCAGGATACCAGACCAGATGCAAACCGGTTTCGCCGATGTGCCACGCGCCCCGGCCTTTCGCCTGATCAACGCGCGCTCGCCACTATGCCTCGTCGAGGCGCCCTCACTGGCTGCTGATCGTGATGGCCTGACTCAAATCGATCTGACGATATCCGGCGGCAAGATCACATCGGTGCTCGCCGCCGGAACCGGTGACCCGAGCAATGGCCTGCCCACGCTCGACCTCAAGGGCGGCATGGTGTTCCCGCGCTTCGTGGAAGCCCATACCCATCTCGACAAGGGCCACATCTGGCCGCGCCGCCGCAATCCTGATGGCACCTTCATGGGCGCGCTCGCCAATGTCATGGCTGACCGCGAGGCCAAGTGGAATGCCGCTGACATAAAGGCGCGCATGGAGTTCGGGCTGAAATCCGCGCTGGCACACGGCACAGGCGCGATCCGCACGCATCTTGACTCGGTCGGCCCGCAGATCGCGATTTCCTGGCCGGTTTTCGAGGAAGTCCGCGCCGAGTGGGCCGGTCGCATCGCGCTGCAGGCGACACCGCTTTTCGGCATCGATAATGCCGTCAACCCAGATCACATCCGTGACGTCGTGGCCGCCATCAAACGCCATGGCTCGGGCATTCTGGGTGCGGTCACTTACATGGGGCCGAACCTGAAAACGGGGCTGGAGGTGCTGTTCCAGGCCGCCATCGAGAACGGCTTCGATCTCGATTTCCATGTTGATGAGACGAACGATCCAGCGGCGCAATCGCTCGAAGTCATCGCCGACACTGCCATCGCCATGGGTTTTCAGGGCAAGATCCTTTGCGGTCATTGCTGCTCGCTGGCCTTGCAGATGCCGCAGGCCGAGGCGCGCATCATCGACAAGGTAGCCCGCGCCGGGATCGCGGTCGTCTCACTGCCGATGTGCAACATGTATCTGCAGGACCGAACGGCAGGCCGCACCCCGCGCTGGCGCGGCGTGACGCTGCTGCATGAGCTGAAGAAGGTCGGCGTGCCGGTGATGGTCTCGTCAGACAACACGCGCGACCCGTTCTATGCCTATGGCGATCTCGACATGCTCGAGGTCTACCGCGAGGCCACCCGCATCCTGCAGCTTGACCACAGCGATAGTGACTGGCCCGCCGCCATCACCACGACGCCCGCCGGCGTGATGCAGCTTGATGATGGTGCGCGAATTGCTACCTCTGGCGCTGCCGATCTGGTGCTGACCCGCGCCCGCTCGCTGACGGAGCTTTTGTCGCGCCCGCAAGCCGACCGCACGGTCTTGATCGCTGGCGAGGCCATCGATACGACCTTGCCGGACTATGCAGAACTTGACCACCTGATGAGCCCCTGAAGGACCACCGAGAAATCATGACGAGCGCGCGTTACGACATCGCCACCTTCAAGGCCCGGCTGGGTGCCATCCGCACCGAGGACAACCCTGCACTGGTCAAGCAGAAGAGCCGCGATTTTTACTGGTATTCGCCGACACTGAAGCGCCAGCTTGAGCACATCACGGGCGATATCATCGTGGCGCCAACCTCCGAGGCCGAGGTTCTGCATGTGCTCAAAACCGCGTTCGAGCTGGGCATCCCGATTACGCCGCGCGGCACCGGTACCGGCAATTACGGCCAGGCCATGCCTCTGTCGGGCGGTGCGGTGCTGGACCTGTCGGGCTTCAACAAGGTGACATCGATCTCGTCCGGGCGCTTTACTTCCGAGCCGGGCGCGGTCATCGCCAAGATCGATGAGGAAACCCGCAACCACTCGCGGCAGGAGCAGCGGCTTCACCCTTCCACCTACCACACGGCTTCCGTCGGCGGCTTCATCGCGGGCGGCTCGGGCGGTGTCGGCTCGATCAAGTGGGGGGGCTTGCGCGACTATGGCAACATCATCCGCCTCAAGGTCGCGACCATGGAGGCCAGTCCACGCATCCTCGAATTCACAGGCGATGACCTGCACAAGGTCAGCCACGCCTACGGCACCAACGGCATCATCACCGAGGTGGAGATGCCGCTTGGCCCAGCCTACAACTGGACCGACGTGATCATCGGCTTCGATGATTTCCGCACCGCAGTCGCCTATGCCGAGGCGCTCGGCGCTCAGGATGGTCTGGCGCTGAAGCAGCTTGCCGTCATTGCGGCACCATGCCCGCACGACTACTTCCTGCGCCACCGCAAGTTCATCGCCCGCGATCAGCATGTGGTGACCGTGATAGTGGCCGATTTCGCAACAGAGGCGATGCTGGCCTTCACGCGCCGCTTCAAGGGTTCGCAGTTGCTGATGCGCTCCGACACCTTGTCGGCTGAAGATGCCAAGGGGCTGCCGCCGGTGTTCGAACTTGGCTGGAACCACACCACCCTGCGCGCCCTGCGCGTCGACCCGGCCATCACGTATCTGCAGGTGCTCTATCCTTATCCGAATGTGGTCGATCTTTCGGTGCGCATCCATGAGCACTTCGGCAATGAAGTGCCCGCGCATCTCGAATTCGTTCGCTTCGATGGCAAGGTCACCGCCTTCGGATTGCCACTCGTGCGCTTCACCACAGAAGCGCGGCTCGAAGAGATCATGGCGATCCACGAGGCGATGGGCGCACCGATCTTCAACCCGCACCGCTACACGCTCGAAGAAGGCGGCATGAAGCAGACCGACGAGATCCAGCTTGCCTTCAAGAAGGAAGCGGACCCCAAGGGCCTGCTCAACCCCGGCAAGATGATCGCCTGGGAAGATCCGACTTATGACTACAAGTCCGGCAAGACGTTCTTGTTCAGGTCGTTGGCGGATGCGGGGGTGTCCGGCTGATGCGCGTTCTGGTGCTGCATGCGCACCCAAACCCGGAAAGCTACAATGCAGCGCTCTATCGCCTCACCATCGAGCGGCTGACAGCCGCAGGGCACGAGGTCGACGCGTGTGATCTGCACGACGAAGATTTCCAGCCCGTGCTGAGTCGCGCGGAACGTGTCGGCTATCACGCCATTCCCATGAATCGCATGCCGGTCGAGGCCTATGTGCAGCGGCTTGAGAAAGCCGAAGCGCTGGTTCTGATCTATCCAGTCTGGAATTTTGGTTTCCCGGCCATCCTCAAGGGCTTCATCGACCGGGTTTTTCTGCCCGGCGTCAGCTTCAAGATCGTCGATGGACTGGTGCGGCCCAATCTCCAGCATATCACCAAGCTGATGGTCATCACTACCTATGGCGGGCCGCGCTGGCGGGCTTTTTTGGTGGGTGACCCGCCACGCAAGTTCGCCACCCGCGTGTTGCGCACGCTGATAAAGCCAACGGGTTCAAGCAGTTATCTCGCCCACTACGACATGAACCGCTCGACCGACATAACGCGCAAGGCATTCTTGGCCCGCGTTGAAGCAGCTCTGGCAACGTTCTAGGCAAGAGCGATCATCATGCGCATCCTCATTGTCTATTGCCACCCCTGTGATGAGAGCTTCAACGCTGCGATAAGGGACGCGGCGCTCGCCGGGCTAGCGGAGGCCAGGCATGAGACGCGGCTACTCGACCTTTATGCCGACGGTTTCCAGCCCGCGCTGACAGCACAGGAGCGCCGGAGCTACCACACGCCGGGCGAGAACGAACGCGGGATCGAGGAGCACCTCGCGCATCTGCGCTGGTGCGAGGGGTTGATCTTCATCTACCCCACGTGGTGGTATGGCCCGCCGGCCATGCTCAAAGGTTGGCTTGACCGCGTCTGGGTGCCCTATGCCACCTTCGGCATGCCCGAGAAAAACAAGCCGATCACGCGTGTGCTGACCAATATCCGCCTGATCGGTGCTGTCTCGACACTCGGCAGCCCCAAATGGTGGTGGTGGATCATGGGAGCGCCCGGCCGCCGCACGCTGCTTACCGGTCTGTCGGTGCTGTGCGCGCCGCGCTGCCGTACATTCTGGCTTGGCCTCCATGAAATGGATAGCCAGACACATGAGCGGCGCATTGGTTATCTGGGAACGGTTCACCGCAAAATGCTGCGTCTGTCATGACTGTCATCAAGTCGTCATTCTTCGTTGGCTAGTTGCAGGGGGAAATTATTTCCTGTCGACAGCATTTGCCTGTTGCACAGGACAGATTGAGGATGGAGCAGGTTCATGGGCGGCAAATCAGAGAAAAGCGTTGGGCGTCTGCTGATTCTTGCATCCCGCCTGCACCGTGCGCGCATCGGCGAGAAACTGCAGACCTTGTCATTGTTTCCTGGGCAAGAGCAGGTGCTTGAAGTGCTTGCCGCCGAGGGTGCAATGCCCATGGGCGAGTTGGCGGGCAAACTCAACGTCCGCCCACCCACTGTTTCCAAGACAATTGCCCGGCTATCGGCCCAAGGTCTCGTGAGCCGGTCCAATGATGGTGGGGACGGCAGGTTGGTCAGGGTTCAGCTGACAGCAGAGGGTGAAAGCCGCGCTTCCAGCCTGGGTGATCTGCTCGATGAGGTCGAGAACGAGATGTTGGCGGATTTCGACGGCAAGGATCGCAAGCGCCTGCGCAAGTTGTTGCGCAAGACTGTAAAGACCCTTGGGCAGGCAGGCGGTCGGACCACGCAGGCGGGTGAGGATGAACCCGACGGCGAGGAAGACGACAGCTAGCGCATCGCACATGCAATTTTCTAGAGCATTGCGCACAAAAAATGTGGGTACCGGTTTTGTGAGTACGCAATGCTCTATCTTGTTATGATCGATCAGCTTTCCGCATTGAGATGGATTCCATCTCAATGCGGGATGATCTAACGCACTGTGATCTTTCACGTTCCCGCACTGACATGAATTCCAGCTCAATGCGGGAAGCTCCGCCCCGCAGCGTGTTGCGGGCTTGCACGTAAATTCAAGCTCGCCCTGAATATGGTCGCGCGACTGTGACGAGAGGGATCAGATCCTTCCAGGCATGGTGGAAGAACTCGACGAAGGGTGTCCGCTCGCCTTCGACCGTGTGGACGATCCCGCCCGCAACCCCTGCCACGATCGCTGCGTGGCCACACTTGACTTTGGGTGGCGACTGTTTGATTTCGCTCGTCCAGATCAGCAGATCTCCAGGCTGGGGCATCGCACCAATCCGGATCCAGCCAAGTTCTTGCGCTCGCAGCAGCAGGTGGGCGGCATCCGGAACGCCGGTTTGCCCGCAACACCACGCAACGAATGCTGTGCTCCAGCGACTGCCAACGGGCAAACCTGCCGCAGAAAGATAACGCTCGCACCATGGCCCGCCACCTGGCGCACCGATCTCCTGGGCACCTTCCTCAATCTGCTCCAACGCAAGCTTGAGCGCCTGCAGGCCAAGGGGATTGCCATTGGTGGATAAACTCTCAAAGGGCGGCGGTGGCAGGCACGTGTTGGGTGCCTCAAGTTCAATTCCCAAAGCCAGATCCAGTGCAAAGCGCGTCTGCGCACCCACAACCCCGTCAACCGACAGTGGTCTTCCGTTTGCACCAATTCCGGTGACCTGAAAGCGACGAACCGCAGCCTCCAGCTCGGGATCGAAGATACCTTGTTCGGCCCCCTCAGGAAGATAACCGAGGCAGACGAGATCATGCGACAGGTCACGTACTTGCCGGGTCGACATGCCGACCTCGAGGCTCGGGACCTGGAAGCGCGACCGAGAGGTATGTATCAGGATATCTATTGACATGGGACAACTCCGCTTCTTGGCCATTGTTCTGGTATTTCCATAAGGCGGCTCAGTCGTAGTTCTTTGCTCAGCAGAAGATATCCAACGATGGGCAGCTATGCGCGTGAAGAAAATGTGAGAATCGGCGCGGCATCTCGCTCACGAGAACAGCGTCGCGCCTGAGGCGGTGCAGAACAGCGCGCACGTGCCCCAGCGGATCAAAGAAAAGTTGTCCAGTACCCGACGCCTGATCGCAGGCAGCCCAAACATGAAGGCAGTCAAGGTGGTGGATATCATCGACAAGCCGAGCACGCCGATGGCAAGCAGTAGTGGCGGGATCGACACCGAACCTCCAGGTTGCCGCGCAGTTTCGCTTTGTTGGTATGCCCCATCGGCCTCCAGAGCCATCAAGCTTGCCCCTTCGGTCCCTGCATCCAGGAATTGCGAGGTGAAGAAGGCGATCGTGATGATGTTTGTGATGCCACACAGGAAGCCAACCCCTATGTCGGCGCGCCTGCGCGCACAGCGCTCGTGAAGCGTCGGAGGCTGAAGTCGCACTATGCGCCAGGCGATGCAAAGCAGCAGGATCGCACTGACAAACGGAAACACAGCATGAACGGTATTGCTGTCCGGGAGGATCGTCACAAGCTGACTGATCAGGACGGCTTGCGTGGCGGCCCCAATCGCGATGGCGAATTTCAACCCGATCGTGGCGCGAAATCCGTGCGCCGCTGTCAAGGTGGCAATCAGGATATTGTTCGGCCCCGGCACGGCAAGGATCGTCATATAGCCAAGCCAGAAAGGCAGCGTGTTGGCCAGCGATGGCATCAACGCAACGAAACAGCCAGGCTCGAAGCAGGGTGTGGTCATGTTGTA
This sequence comes from Allobosea sp., assembly GCA_051648385.1. Classification (GTDB taxonomy): domain Bacteria; phylum Pseudomonadota; class Alphaproteobacteria; order Rhizobiales; family Beijerinckiaceae; genus Allobosea. Next base: position 722 of record JBOFFB010000364.1, on the reverse strand, counting down.
GCCTCGCTTCTGCGCCGCGCCTGCGCCGCACGACGTCTGCCCAACGGCGTCCGCTGGCGCAGAAAACAGGCAAGCCGCACCAGGTTCAACGGCAGCAAAATCAGATGCAGCACCAGCACCGGGATCAGCATCAGCAAAGCGGCATAGATAATGAACAGCACGTTGGCGAGGATCGCCGCCGCGCGCAGTCGCATGATATCGTGGCTGTAGAAGGCGGCGATTGTTGCCGCCGCAGCCATCAGCCCGATAGCCTGCACGATGAGTTCGCGGTCAATCATGAGATCTGCTCCCCCACGCAAATCAGGCTGGTGACAGGGCAATGATGCTGATCGTGGCGACGCCAAGCATCACCAGCACGCCATAGGCCAGGGCGATCAGACGGTAGAATTCGATCTGCAGGCGCGCAGATGACCTCGGCGCAGCCTGGGCTTGGGTACTTGCGACACTGTGGCGGATGAGGCGAACAGGTAGTTCGATCTGGCGAGCGGCTTTGGCGGTGCGCATGTCTCTGACTCCTTTTGTGCCTGCGGCTTACGAGTGCCGTCAGACGATTGGTGAAGGGCAAGCAACAGCCTTCGCGCCCTTGAATGGGCGCGTCCCGGAGGAGCGTTACTTGAGCATTGGCATTGGGTTCAGGGGTGCGAAGCGCCGTTCAGGCCGTTTTCCGCAAAGTCATTGAAGCCTGTTTCACCGCATGATGCGCGTGAGGAATGCGTGAATAT
>JBOFFB010000363.1:0-1842 GCA_051648385.1 Allobosea sp. | reverse complement strand
CTAGAGCACGGCTCGCAGAAAGTGGACTCATGCGTCGAGCCTGTTCCACTCTATTCGCCCCGGTCTTGTTTTGCCGCGTTTGGGCATGATTTTATTGGAAGAACACACGCCGATGTCGAAGCCGATTGTCACCCGATTTGCGCCCTCGCCCACCGGGTTCCTGCATATTGGTGGCGCGCGAACCGCCTTGTTCAATTGGCTTTATGCCAAGCGCTTTGGCGGCAAGATGCTTCTCAGAATCGAAGATACGGACCGGGAGCGTTCGACCGATGCTGCCATTGCCGCGATCTTGGATGGCCTGACATGGCTTGGGCTGGGATGGGATGGCGAGCCGATCTTCCAGTTTGCCCGCGCCGCCAGACATGCGGAGATCGCACGCGGCATGGTCGCGAACGGCCACGCCTACCATTGCTATGCGAGCCCGCAGGAACTCGACGAGATGCGCGAGTTGGCCAAGAAAGAAGGCCGCGCGCTTCGTTATGACGGGCGCTGGCGCGATCGCGACCCGGCGACTGCGCCCAACGATGTTAAACCCGTCATCCGCCTGCGAGCGCCAATCGAAGGTGAAACCGTCGTCGATGACCAGGTTCAAGGCCGCGTGACCTGGCAGAACAAGGATCTCGATGATCTCGTGCTGCTGCGCTCCGATGGCACGCCAACCTACATGCTGGCGGTGGTGGTCGATGATCATGACATGGGCGTCACACATGTCATACGCGGCGATGATCATCTGACCAACGCCGCACGCCAGACGCAAATCTATCGTGCGCTCGACTGGGAAGTGCCGGTCATGGCGCACATCCCGCTGATTCACGGGCCGGACGGTGCCAAACTCTCGAAGCGTCACGGCGCACTCGGGGTCGAAGCTTATCGGTCGATGGGTTATCTGCCTGCGGCTCTTCGCAACTATCTGGTGCGCCTTGGCTGGGCGCATGGCGACCAGGAGAATTTCACCACCGAGGAGATGATCGCGGCATTCGACTTTCCCGCGATCGGTCGTTCCGCGTCGCGGTTCGACTTTGCGAAACTTGAGAATCTCAACGGCATCTACATGCGTGCCGCGAGCGTGGAAGAACTCCTTGCCGCCCTTGATGTCGTGATGCCGGAGCTTGGCCCGCCCCGCGGAATTGGTGCTGCAATGCCGAACCAACTGCGAAGCAAGCTTGCAGCGGCCATGCCCGGTTTGCAGGAACGTGCGAAGACACTTGTGGAACTACTTGATAGTGCGGCCTATCTCTATTCCAGCCGTCCGCTTGCGCTGGAAGAGAAGGCTGCGGCATTGCTCGATGCAGATGCTCGCAAGCGGATCGGATTGCTGGCCACTGATTTGGCAAGGCTCAACGACTGGAATGCTAGCAGCACCGAAACAGCTGTCCGTGCATTTGCCGAGGCGCAAGGGGTGAAACTCGGGCAGGTCGCGCAGCCTCTTCGGGCGGCACTTACCGGCAAGACGACATCGCCCGGGCTGTTCGACGTGCTTGAGGTACTGGGGCGCGAAGAGTGCCTTGGACGCTTGGCGGATGTCGCGGCTTGAGTGCCGGTGGTCTGCCACCTTCGGCTCTGTTGCTGCACTGCGGCAAATGCGATAGCTGTTGAAAACAAGAGGCATCGTGGTGAAGGGCTGCCTGCAAATATGGCGTCAAATCACTGTCGTGTTTGCGGGCCAAAATGCTCCGACATTAAAAACAGAAGGCGAAAAGCCGGGGAAAGGTGGACAAGATGAGCGGATTGACAGGCCATATCGTTGTGGACAACCACAAGGTTGAGGTGGCGATCAGGGAAGGGACGATTGGCCCGAGCGTGATCGACATTGCCAAGCTCTATGGCCAGACCGGCATGTTC
>JBOFFB010000362.1:0-2418 GCA_051648385.1 Allobosea sp. | reverse complement strand
TCGAAAGCCGACATCGCGCTGGGCCTCGACATCAACATTCTGGCCGAGGCACACGCCACTGGCCTGGTCGCGGCCCATGGCCAGAGCACCAGCGGGCTCAACATCGCGTGGAGCGACCAGACCTTCCTGCCCTTTGACCATGGCCACATGGCCTTCATCTACAATGCCGACAAACTGGCGAACCCGCCCAAGAGCCTGAAGGAACTGGTCGAAAACCCGAACGGTCCTCGCGTTGTGCTGCAGGATCCGCGCACCTCCCAACCGGGCCTCAGCATGCTGCTCTGGATGCGGCAGGTCTATGGCGACAAGGCCGACGAAGCCTGGGCCAAGCTGCGCCCCCGCATTGTCACTTTCACCAAGGGCTGGTCGGAAAGCTACGGCCTGTTCCTGAAGGGTGAGGCCGACATGGTGCTGTCTTACACCACCTCCCCCGCCTACCACATCAGCGCCGAGAAGAAGCTGAACTTCAAGGCTGCCAGCTTCAGCGAAGGGCACTATGCCTATGTCGAGACGGGCGCGCTTCTGGCAGGCAGCAAGCAGCCCGAACTTGGCCGCCAGTTTCTCGCCTTCATGCTCTCGGACACCTTCCAGAGCGCGATACCCGAAGGCAACTGGATGTATCCGGTGAAGACGCCAGCTGCCGGCCTTCCGCCATCGTTCGCAGACCTGATCAAGCCGGTCCGGACCTTGCAGTTCACGCCCGAAGAGGTGCAGGCCACGCGCCGCGCTGTCATCGAAAGCTGGCAGAACGCGACCAGCCGGTAGGATGACCGGCGGGCAATCCCTGCCCCATCCAGGCTTGATCGCTGCCGGTTTGCTGGCGGCACTGATCACCGCTGCTCTCGCAGGCCTTTCCAGCGCAGGCGGCGGCTTCAGTTTTAGCCTGTCGCCCTATCTGTGGGGCGTTGTGAGAGGCGCGGCCGTACAGGCAGCGCTGTCGACCATGCTGTCTTTGCTGTTCGGCACTGCGCTTGCACTGGCGCTGGCCCGGCGCACCGTTTTTCGAGGCCGCAAGCTGCTGATGGCACTGATCACGGCTGCGACCGTCGCTCCCACCATCGTCATCATCTTTGGCGTGGTGGCCATCTATGGCCGGAGCGGGCCGCTGAATGGGTTTTTCGCCATGCTTGGCCTGTCATCACTACCCGCGATCTATGGCCTCCACGGCATCGTACTGGCCCATGTCGTGATGAACGCGCCACTGGTGACAAGGGTCATGCTTGCTGCATTGGCTGGCACGCCAGCCGAGCAGACGCGACTGGCCGCCATGCTGCGCTTCTCGGCTGCGGATTGCTTCCGCCACCTTGACGCGCCGGTGATCAGGCGTGAATGGCCGGGGCTGGCAGCCTTCATCTTCCTGCTCTGTTTCACCAGCTTCGCTGTCGTGCTTTCGCTGGGCGGTGGCCCGGCCAATGCCACGCTTGAAGTCGCCATCTATCAAGCCCTGCGGCTCGAGGTCGACTTCGCCCGCGCCGCAGCCATTGCCATGGTGCAGATCGCACTCTGCCTCGGCTTCGTGCTGTGCTTCAGCCTTCTGGGTGCCAGATTGCCCGATGCGCCGGGTCAGATCGCGGCGCGCCCTCGGCCTGATGTGGCGCAAGCCGGGCTGCGTTTCTGGGATGCCATCGTCATCACATTGGTCACCTTGCTGGTGGCACCGGTGATACTCAGCGTGCTGGGCGGTTTGCCGCAACTGGCCAGCTTGCTGCGCGCAGATGTTGCCAAGGCAGCGCTGACCAGTGCCATGCTGGCCACCATCGCGGCGATCCTCGCAGTCAGCCTTGCCTTGCTGCTGGCCTCCGCTGCCGAGGCAGCACCGATGGGCCGTGCCTCCGCAGGCCGCGCCCGCGCCATCGATCTTGCCGTGCTGGCGCTCATTGGCCTGCCCCCCTTTGCGCTCGTCACCGGCCTGTTCGTCCTGATGCGTGGCTCGGCAACACTTGGACTTGCGGGGCTTTTGCTCGTGCCTTTGATCAACGCACTGATGGCGCTGCCCTTCGTCTATCGCCTGCTTGCGCCGCCACTGCGGCAAAGCGCGGCGCGGCATGGCAGGCTTGGTGCCAGTCTGGGCATCACGGGGCTCGCCCATTTGCGCATCGTCGCCTGGCCAGTGCTGAAACGTCCGCTGGCTGCGGCTCTCGCACTCTCGGCAGCATTGTCCATGGGCGATTTCGGCGTGATCACGTTGTTTGGCGGCGGTGATCTCATCACCTTGCCCTATCTCATGTCCGAGCGCATGGGCTCGTACAGGCTGGACGAAGCTGGTGCCATCGCCTTGCTGCTGATCGGCATTGCCACACTTCTCGCCTACATCGCAGACAAGGCCTGATTGTCATGCTGGAGCTTGATGCCCTCACCGTATCCTACCCCGACTTCACCGGGCGCTATTCGCTCATCGTCCCAAAGGGTGCTCTCTGC